>CALUKF010000001.1 GCA_944321145.1 uncultured Odoribacter sp.
GGACACGGCGCGCCTCTACCGCTTTGCCACGTGCGACTACGTGGCGTCCGGCATCGAGTTCCGCGGCACGGGGCTGGACACCTGCTTCACCTCCAGGCTCTCGGAAGTCCGGATTGCCGAAGCCCTTGCGCGCTACATCCGTGCCTGCGGGGTCGTGGCTCCTGCCACCGACGGGCGCCTGCGCCGGCTCACCAATAGATGAACAGCCCCGCCGCGCCCGCCAGGCAAATCACCAGAATCGGGTGCATCTTGTACTTCCACGTCAGTAAAAATGCCCCTGCGAATATCACCACGCTCTTCCAGTCGATGAAGTTCTCGTGGTTCACCAGCAGCAGCCCCGCCGCCGCAATCAGCCCCACCGTCATCGGGCGCAGCCCCGTGAACGCCGCCTCCACATACTTGTTCGACTTGAAACGGGCGAAGAAATAGGATATCGCCAGCACCAACAGGAAGGACGGCAGGCACACCGCCACCGTCGCCACCACCGACCCCCACACGCTTCCCGTCGCCGTGTAGCCGATATAAGTCGCGCTATTGATGCCGATGGGTCCCGGCGTCATCTGCGAAATCGCCACCACGTCCGTAAATTCCTGCCGCGTCAGCCACTCGTGTTTGTCCACCACCTCGTGCTGTATCAGCGACAGCATGGCATAGCCCCCGCCAAACCCGAACAGCCCGATTTTCAGATACACGCACAACAATTGCCAGTAAATCATCTTTGCCTCCTTTCCCATTTCCCTTTAATCCAGAACGTATACGCCAGCCCCCCGGCAATCCCCGCCAGGATAATCCACACCGGCGACACGCCGCACAGCCAAATCAGCAATGCCCCGATGGCGGGGGCTATCAGCTGCACCCGCTTCAAATGCAGCGACCGCGCCGCCGAGATGCAGGGCACGGCTATCAGAGCCACCACCGCCGGGCGTATCCCGTTGAACACCTTCACGACCCACGGGTTGTCCTGGAAATGATTGAAGAACAGGGCAATCAGCAGGATGATGCAGAACGACGGCAGGATCGTCCCCAGCGCACATATCACGCTCCCCCACACGCCCCGCAGCCGGTAGCCCACGAAGATAGAGATATTCACGGCGAAAATCCCCGGCAGCGACTGCGTCACGGCGAACAGGTCGAGGAAATCCTCTTTCCCGATCCAGCCGCGGTCGACCACCTCCCGTTCGATGAGCGGAATCATGGCATAGCCTCCCCCAATGGTAAACATGCCGATTTTGACGAATGTGAAGAATAATGTCCCAAGCATAGCGGTCATGGCTTTTAATTTTCCGGCTGCAAAAATAGTGAAATCCCCGGATTTTGCAGCGTCTATGTCGAAATGCCTTTTTATCATACTCCCTCCCCCCTTCGGGGTACTCCCTCTATCTTAGAGGGAGAGTTTGAAATGTCTGGTAATCAACTCCTCCTTCGTAGTTTGCTTGTTTTGGTTATCCTGTATCGTTCAAGCGGATTTGCAATCCGCTTGTTTTGGGCATGGGGATTTGAAATCCCCATGTTGTGCAGCCGCCGGATTGCAAATCCGGCGGAACGGAAACGGAACGGAGGCGGAATGGTGGCAGGGTAGAGGTGGAATGATATTCTTCCTACCTCCCTGTATATAACAAATATGCCGATATTTTAACACCTCTGTAACCTCTTCGGGATGATGGGTATCCGTGGTTGTGCAAACGATTACTTACCTGCAACTCACCTGCAATTCACCTGCAACTTACCTGCCCAGGCAGGTGAAAAGTATTTGACAAGCAGTTAATCGTTGATTTTCATTTGATTAAGAAAGAGCGGCGGAGGGATGCACGGAAAACTGCCGGGTGGGTGGAATGGTAAAATATGTAAATAGATGCAAAACGCCGGGCGGCATGCGGGAGGAAAAAAGGGCGGGGACGTTTGGGTTTGAGCGGGGCTTTGGTTATATTTGCGGCAGACTAATTGGAAGATTGTTATGACGGCGAAAATGAATAAGACGAACGCGGCGCGCCTCTTGGACAAGGCGGGGATTGCCTACGAACTGGTGGCTTACGAGGTGGACGAGGAAGATTTGTCTGCCACGCATGTCGCGGCGCAATTGGGCGAGGACATCGGTCAGGTGTTCAAGACGCTGGTGCTCCGGGGTGACCGCACGGGGATTTTCGTGTGCGTGGTGCCGGGCGACGAGGAGGTGAGCCTGAAGCTGGCGGCGAAGGTGTCGGGCAACAAGAGTGCGGAGATGCTGCACGTGAAGGAGTTGTTGCCCACGACGGGGTATATCCGCGGCGGCTGCTCGCCGGTGGGGATGAAGAAGCAGTTCCCGACTTATATCCATTCGACGTGCATGGATTACGATGCGATTTACGTGAGCGCGGGGGTGCGGGGGATGCAGTTGAAGGTGGCGCCGGGGGATTTGGTGGCATATACGCGGGCGACGGTGGCGGATTTGTTTTAAGGAGGAGGGCGGCATGGACTTTACGGCGGCGGTTGTGGCATGGTACAAGGAGCACGGGCGGGAGTTGCCCTGGCGGGGGACGAGAGACCCTTACCTGATATGGATTTCGGAGATTATCCTGCAGCAGACGCGGGTGGCGCAGGGGCTGGCGTACTTCCGCCGCTTCGTGGAGCGTTTCCCGGACGTGCGGGCGTTGGCAGCGGCTGAGGAGGACGAGGTGATGCGCTGCTGGCAGGGCTTGGGGTATTACAGCCGGGCGCGCAACCTGCATGCGGCGGCGCGGGAAATCGTGGAGCGGCACGGCGGGGAGTTCCCGCAGGATTACGCGGAGGTGCTGGCATTGAAGGGGGTGGGGGAGTATACGGCGGCTGCCATCTGTTCCTTTGCGTGGGGGATGCCGAGGGCGGTGGTGGACGGGAATGTGTACCGGGTGCTGGCGCGTTTTTTCGGGATTGCGACGCCGATTGACACGGGGCGGGGCAAGCGGGAGTTTGCGGAGCTGGCGCAGGAGCTGCTGGACAAGCGGGAGCCGGATGTGTACAACCAGGCGATGATGGACTTCGGGGCGGTGCAGTGTACGCCCCAGGCGCCGGCGTGCCTCGTGTGCCCGCTCAGGGACGGGTGCCGGGCGTTGGCGGAGGGGCGGGTCGCGGAGTTGCCGGCGAAGCAGGGGCGGACGGAGGTGAAGCCCCGGTATTTCAATTATTTGGACGTGCATTGCGGGGGCGTGCATTTGCTCCGCCGGCGGGAGGGGAAGGATATTTGGCGGAATCTCTATGAGTTCCCGTTGGTGGAGACGGCGGAGGCGGTGGATTGGCTCGTGCTGGAGCAGGGGGAGGCGTACCGCCGCCTGGTGGCAGGCGCGGGGACGGTGGCGGTGAGGCGGATGACGGAGATGCCCCGCCACGTGCTTTCGCACCGGGTGATTTATGCCCGGGTGTACGACCTCGAAGTGGAGCGTTTCGGCGAGGGGATGGCAGGCTATGTGCAGGTGGCGGAAGGCGACGAGGGGCGCTACGCCGTGCCGCGGCTCGTGGAGCTTTATTGGGAGCGGGTGGCTGGAGAGTAGTGGTCGTAGACCAACTTGGAGATGCGGGCGATGAGGGCGGCGTTGGCGGTGTCGGATTCGCGGGAGTTCATGACGAAGACGGCGATGGAGTAGTGGGTGCCGTCGGGGAGGAGGACGAAGCCGATGTCGTTGTCGGCTATTTTCATGCCGTGGATGCGGTCGGAGCTGCCGGTTTTGTGCCCGACGACGGCGGAGGAGGGGAGCATGCCGCGGAGTTTGTCGGTACCGGTGGAGGTGGCTATCATGGTGTTTTTAAGGAATTGCTGGTGGGCGGGAGAGAGGAGGTTGCCTTGCAGGAAGCGGTCGATGAGGAGGGTGGCGGAGGAGGGGCGGGCGTGGTTGAGGTAGACGTATTCGGGGGAGCGGTGCATGAGGGCTTCGTCGGCGGCAATGGTGATGCCGGGGATGCCGAGGTTGCGGATGTATTGCTGGAGGACGCCGGTGCCGCCGATGAAGCGGAGGAGGATGTCGCAGGCGTTGTTGTCGCTCAGGGTGATGGCGTATTCGATGAGCCGGCGGACGGGGAGGCGGAAGTTGCCTTCGGGGCAGGAGTCACGGAGGGGGCTGTAGGTGTCGGGCAGGAGGTCTGCTTTGGTGATGAGGAGGGCGGTGTCGAGAGGGGTACCGCGCTCGTCCAGTTGGTGGAGGACTGCCATCGCCAAGGGGAATTTGAAGGTGCTGAGCATGGCAAAGCCGATGGTGTCGTTGATGGCGAAGGATTCGCCGCCGGAGGTGAGCACGGCTATGCCAATGGTGGCGTCGGCATCCCGGATGAGGTCCTGGATTTGGCGTTGCAATGCTGTAGTTTGCGCCTGTACGGGGAGGCAGGCGCAAAGCAGGAATAGGGTGTGTAGGAGGTGTTTTCTCATGGTGCTTTAGTTGTAGGGTATGATGCGTTCCACGCTGACTTCGTCGACGTATAGCCCGTTGCCGTAGAGCGGGGTGCCTGCGTAGGTGCGTATTTCCACGCGCAGGCGGGTGGCTTTGGCAGGGGCGCGGACGATTTTGCCTTCCAAGGCGTCGATGTAGCCTTGGGTTTCGTATTGGTAGCTTGAGGAGCGGATGTCTTCGGAGAAGGAGGAGAGGGACGAGCTGCCTAACATCCACGTGTACCAGTAGCGCCATTTGACCTCGGGGGAGGTGGCGTGGACGTGCATTTTCAGCTGGTAGCAGGTGCCTCCCTCGACGGGGATGTCCTGGAAGAGGTAGGTGGAGCCTTGCAAGAGGGCTGCGTAGTCGCCCGCGAGGGCGTTGTCGCTGACCAGGGTAACGCGTTTGTCCTCTCCGCCGGAGTCTAATTTCCAGCCGTAGGGGGCATCATCGTCCATGCCTTCTTCAAAGCCGGGGTTCTCGACGAGGTTGATGCCGTCGCCGGTGCCTTCGTAGGGTTCATTGGGTTCCGGGACGGGCGTATCCCATTCCTCTTTGATGGTGTCCTGGTCCCATTCCATGAGGGAGGTGGAGAAGTAGGCGATGTTCATGTCGGGCTGGGCTTGGAAGGTGATGTCTATGCGGGTGATTTTGTTGGCGATGATGTCGCCGATGTGGTATTCGTCGGAGAGGTAGGCATAGGCGTTGGAGATGAGGGTAAGGGAACTGCTTTTGCCGTTTTGCGGAGGGAATACCAGCAACTGGGTGGTGGAGACCCCGTCGATGGCGGGGGAGGCAGAGGCTGTGACGGTGTGGGTGCCGCTGTCGTAGTTGCCGGTGAGGCTGATGCTTTTGGGGATGTTGTTGACTTTAATCTGCAGGTCTTCCAGGTCTTCGGGGAAATTGTGGATGACTACCAGGAGTTGCCCGACTTTTCGTTCGAGGTCGAAAGTGAAGGTGTTGGCGCCTTCGGCTTCGACGTTCATGGTGCAGGAGCCCAGCAGGTGGTCGCGGCTTCCGCCTTGCGCCTGTGATTTCAGGAGGATGTTGTCGGGAGTGTCTGCGGGGTCGTATGCCCAATAGGCATTTTCGGAGGCGTCGGTGACGCAGTAGCCTGTGTATGTGCCGGGAAACAGCCGGACTTGGTAGCGGTTCTGGCTGCCGTCGCGGAAGGCGTCGTATTTCTCGGTCTGCCCGTTGTGTTCGTTGTAGACGAAGAGCTGGCAGTTGGAGGGCAGGGAGGAGAAACCGCCGGAGGAGCCGGTGCGGGTCTGCAGGGTGACGGTTTGTTTGTCGCCTTCGTATGGCCACGGGGACATTTCGCGATGGCAGGAGGTGATTGCCATTGCAACCAGGAGGATGATGAGGTGGTTTTTCATGGTTTGCATTTGCTTCATTTGTAACGTTTGTGCAAATGTATGGGAATCGTGGTAAATAGGCAATGTTTAGGATGTATTTTTGTATGTAAAAGTGGTATTTATACTCTGTTACCAAAAAAGTTGATATTTTAATTTTGTAGGTCGTAAATTTTAATGAATAGGATAGCGTGGAAAAGACTGACTATGTATTGGAATCCCGGTGTTGCGGGACGCAATTCCCTGATGGGAATTGGGAGTTGGAATGCCCGAAAGGGGATGGGGCAGCGTTGATATTTGCCCATTATGCGAAGAAACAATTGGAGGTGCGGGAGGATTTGCCCGGGTTATATAAATATGCGGATTGGTTGCCGGTGTGCCGTGTGCTGGAAGGTTCGGGCGCGCCGGTCACTTATAAGAGCGAGGGGCTTGCCCAGGCATGGGGGCTTTCCAATCTGTATATCACTTTTAACGGCTATTGGCCGGAGCGGGGGGCTGCGATGCGTACCGGGACGTTTAAAGAGTGTGAGGCTTATTCGGTGTGCGCGCGTTGCAATGGGAACGGGGAAAAGGTCATGGTGGTGGCTTCTGCGGGAAATACGGCACGGGCTTTTGCACGGGTTTGTTCGGAGAATCATATTCCTTTGCTGGTGTGCATTCCGGAGGATTGCATTGATGCGCTTTGGTCGGCGGAACCGCTTGACCCTTGTGTGAAGGTGGTGGCGACGGCAAAGGGCAGCGACTATTTCGATGCGATACATTTGTCCAACGTGGCGTGTGAAGTGGAGGGATTTTATCCGGAGGGGGGCGCGAAGAATGTGGCTCGCCGGGACGGGATGGGAACGACCGTGTTGTCGGCAGTGACGGCTATCGGTCGTATTCCCGATTATTATTTCCAGGCAGTGGGCAGCGGCACAGGGGCTATTGCGGCTTGGGAAGCCAATCGGCGGTTTATTGCCGACGGGCGTTATGGTTCTCATTTGATGAAGCTTATGGTGTCGCAGAATGTACCTTTCACGCTGATGTATGATGCTTGGAAAGCCGGTTCGCGAGACCTCTTGCCGTTGGATGCAGAGGAGGCACGGCAACAGGTGGCGCAGATTGACGCGAAGGTGTTGTCTAACCGCAAGCCTCCTTATTCGTTGAAAGGCGGTTTGTATGATGCTTTGACTGCTACGAACGGGGATATGTTTGCCGTGACGAATGAAGAGGCGGCAGCGGCAGCGGCTTTGTTTGAGAAGACGGAGGGGATTGATATTGAACCGGCGGCAGGCGTGGCGGTCGCTTCTTTGCGGCAAGCCATTGAACGGCGGCAGGTGGAGAAGGATGCCGTTATCATGTTGAACATTACAGGGGGCGGGGTGCGACGTTTCAAGACAGAGAATTGCCTGGTTTATAAAACTCCGGACTATGTATTTCCTATCACGGCGTCGCCGGAAGAGATCAAGAAGGTGATAGCCGGATTGTTTGACTGAAGGGATTATGATTAGCCAGCGGCTGTTTAATCTGAAGAAGTACCTGATAGTTGAGTTTTACTATTCCGTATTGCGGCGGGATTGGCGGGTCTCGACTTTTTTGCAGGACATATTGCTGAAGACAGTGGCATACGTGGTGGTTTCAGTAGACCGTTTCATCACGAATGCCTCTGCCATATCGGCTTCGGCGCTGACTTTCTATTCGACCCTTTCGTTTATACCGGTGGTGGCGTTGGTGCTGGCGATTGCGCGGGGGTTCGGGGCAGCGAAGGCATTGGAGGAATGGCTGAATGAGCAGACGTTTACGAATCCGGAGGTGATGCAGTGGGTGATGAATCTGGCAGGCAAGGCGTTGGATAATACGCAGAGCAATATTATCGCAGGGTTGGGCATAGTGTTGTTGATATGGTCGGTGGTGAAGATGCTTTCCAGCACGGAGTTGGCGATGAACCGGATTTGGGGCGTGAAGAAGGGGAGGGGCGTGGTGAAGAAGTTTACGGATTACATGTCGATTCTTTTCATTGCGCCTATCCTGATGGTGCTTATCAGCAGTATCAATGTTTTTATGATGTCCAATTTGCAGGCATATACATCGGACGAGACCTTTTTGAGTTATGCGGGTGCGGCTTTGACTGCTATTCTGCGTTTGGTGCCATACGTGCTGGTGTGGTTCCTTTTTGTGTTCCTTTATATGTTTATGCCGACGACGCCGGTGAAGTTCAAGCATGCGTTGGTGGCGGGTATTGTGGCGGGGACGGTGTTCCAGGTGGTGCAGTGGTTTTACCTGCGTTTCCAAGTGGGGGTGAGTTCTTATAATGCCATTTATGGCGGTTTGGCTGCATTGCCCTTGTTGTTGGTTTGGCTGCAATTGAGTTGGAGCATTGTGCTTTGGGGAACGGAACTTTGCTATATCATGCGTAACCGGCATGTCCTTTACCGGGATGCTTTGGGTGCAAACAAACGTTGGGTGGAGGATGTGGACGTGTCGGTTAAAATGCTGAAAATCATTTCAGATACTTATACGCACCATCAAGGAGGACCGACGCTTGCCGTGATTTGCAAGAAATTGCGGATGAGTTCGAGCAAGGCGAGAATTGTGCTTCAGGAGCTGGTGGATTTGGACATCTTGGTGGAGGTGAAGGACGAAGACGACGTTTCTTATTATCCGGCGGTGGATTTTCATCACCTTTCCATGTCGGACATCATTATCCGGCTTGCGCATTTGGATAAAAATAAGGGGGAAAAGTGGAAGGTGAGGTTTGTGGAAGCGATAAAAAAAGAATTTTCTGCCGATACTTTTGCATGATATAAATTTTCTGCCTATATTTAGGCACAAATTTATGCACTATGAGAAAGAAAATAGAGTTGGAGTATATTTTTTCGTCTTCCGTAAAGGTCTTATATTCCCGTTTGAGCACGCCGGCGGGCTTGGCAGAATGGTTTGCCGATGATGTGCGCCAAAAAGGCGACCAGTTTATTTTTGTGTGGCATGGCACGGAACAGACTGCTACGTTGGTGGATGCCAAGCCGAACAGTTCGGTGCGCTTTGTGTGGAATGAGGCGGAAGATGAGGACGAGTATTTTGGATTCGACATCCATGTGGAGCCTCTGACAGGAGAGGTGGCGTTAATCATTACGGATTTTGTCGATGAAGACGATGTGGCAGACAGCGTAGATTTGTGGGACAAACAAATCGAAAGTTTGCATCGTAATCTTGGCGCTTGATTTTTGACTTTAGACGATAAATCGTATCTTTGTCCGTCAAAGATTATTGTACACAGATGAAAAGATTACATCTATTTATGCTGAAAAGTTTTGCAGGTCCTTTTGTGGCGACCTTCTTTATCAGCATGTTTGTTTTGATTATGCAGTTTTTGTGGCGCATGATTGACGAGTTGGTGGGGAAGGGGCTTGAGTTTTCGGTGATTGCCGAATTTCTGTTTGATGTCTCGTTGACGTTGGTGCCTATGGCATTGCCTTTGGCGGTGTTGCTGTCGTCCATCATGACGTTCGGTAGTTTGGGCGAGAATTACGAACTGATTGCTTTGAAGTCGGCAGGGGTGTCTTTGTACCGCATCATGAAGCCGCTGATTGTACTGATTGTCCTTTTAACGGTGGGGGCGTTCCTGTTTTCCAATAATGTGCTCCCTTATGCGAACTTGAAAATGCAAAGCCTGCTTTATGACATCCGGAGGCAAAAACCGGAAATGTCCTTTAAAGAGGGGATTTTTACCAATTCGTTGGAAGGTTACAGCATTAAAATCGACCGGATTAACAAGGAGACCGGCATGATGTATGATATGCTGATATACAATCACAAGGAGGGAAACGGGAATTGCGAGGTTACGAAAGCGGACTCCGGCATGATGATTAGCGACGTGAAAAACAATAAGATGAAACTCATCCTTTACAATGGTCATTCTTATACAGATGAAGGGATGAAGAATACAAAAGCCCGAAGAACTTTTCCTTTCCGCCGCATCAAGTTTGACGTGGAAACCGTGATGATTGATTTGCCGGGGTCGGAATTGAAACGGACGGATGAAAATGCTTTCCGGTCGGCTTCCATGATGATGAATTTGAAGCAATTGGATGATACAATCGGTTCGATGCGGCGTTTTATTGTTACCAAGAAATCGGGAGATGCGAAGCGGTTGCTGACTTCCAACTATCGCCGCAGCAAGAATTCCAATGCGCAGCAAGATAGTGTGTTGATTGAAGAAAGCAAAGAGATGTATAATAACCCGGATAGCCTTTTCCAGACTTTCGACCCTGAGGAACGGCAACGGGCAATCAGCAATGCCTTGCAATATGCCCGCGATGTGAAACAGCGGGTGCAGGACGATGTGCATTATTACGAGGGACAGGAGCTTTCTGTCCGGAAGTGCCAGATTGAATGGCACCGGAAGTTTACCCTTTCGTTTGCTTGTTTTATCTTCTTTTTCATTGGTGCGCCGTTGGGGGCGATTATCCGGAAAGGAGGATTGGGGATGCCCGTCGTGGTGTCTGTACTTTTGTTCATTATTTATTACATCATTTCCATGATGGGCGAGAGGTCGGCGCGTGAGGCTGCGATTTCGCCTGCTGTGGGCATGTGGATTTCGGCTTTCATTCTGTTGCCTTTGGGTATAGTTCTGACTTACAAATCAGTGACGGATTCAGAAATGATGAGCACCGAGTCGTACAAGATGTTCTTTACGAAACTATTGAAGAGGTTTAAAAAGAAATAAATGCTATGGAGGGATTGAGAATTGTATATATGGGTACTCCTGATTTCGCTGTATTGCCTTTGAAAAAATTGGTGGAAAGCGGTTATCAGATTGTAGGTGTAGTGACTAATCCGGACAAGCCTGCCGGGCGTGGACAGCAATTGCAGGAATCTGCCGTGAAAAAATATGCCCGTGAAGCCGGTCTGAAAATCTTGCAGCCGGAAAAGTTTAGAGATGAGCATTTTTTGAACGAGTTGGCGGATTTGAAGGCAGATTTGCAGCTTGTCGTTGCTTTTAAGATGCTGCCGGAAGTGGTATGGGGAATGCCCCGATTGGGGACAGTGAATCTTCATGCCTCTTTATTGCCGGATTATCGTGGGGCTGCGCCGATCAATTGGGCGATTATGAACGGGGAGAAAGTTTCCGGTGTGACAACTTTTTTGTTGAAGCATGAGATTGACAGCGGGAATATCATTTTCCAAGAACCGGTGGAGGTGACGGACGAGATGACGGCGGGTGATTTGCACGACTTGTTGATGGAGAAGGGGGCGGATTTGTTGTTGAAGACGGTGGATGCCATTGCTGCCGGAAATTTTCCGCTGATAGACCAGGCAGAACTTTTGAAGGGCAGGGAACCGATACACGCGCCCAAAATATTTAAGGAAGACATGAGGGTCGATTGGCATCAGCCTTTGCAAAAGATTTATAACCATATTCGCGGTTTGGCGCCTTTCCCGGCAGCATGGATGGAATTGCAGCATCTGGTTTCCGGTCATTCTTGTTCGCTGAAGATTTTCAAGGCGGAGAAAGTTTGCCGACCTGCCAATCATTCTGTTGGTGAGATACTGACTGATGGTAAGAAAATTTTTGAGGTGTGTGTGGAGGACGGCATTCTGCGCATCCTTGAATTGCAATTGGCTGGAAAAAAGCGGATGGGGGTGGAGGAATTTTTGCGGGGCTTTAAACTGGCGGACTATCGTTTGGTATTGTAATTATAGAATCGGGACTTATGCAAGACGACGAAGAATTATTTCGGCAATTCCAAGAAGGAAGTTGGAAAGCTTTCAAAATACTTTTTGAGGCTTATTCCGAGCAGTTGTACTTGTATGCAGCCGGATTTTTAGGAGACCGTGAAGAGGCGCGCGACATTGTTCAAGACGCTTTTGTCTATTTGTGGGAAAATCGGGAGAAAATCACCTATACGGGTTCACTCTATTCTTATTTGTTGCGGTCGGTGAAGAATTCCTGCATTGATTACAAAATGCACGAAAAAGTGAAAGAAAAATACATTCGTGAAATGGAGTATTTGCAGGATGAGGCTGAAGAAGTGTCGGATAATTTCGAAGAATCATATAAGCGTTTGCAGAAAGTCATTGACAGCCTTCCGCCGAAATGCAAGGAAATTTTTGTGTTAGGTTGCGTTGAAGGCTATTCTTATAAAGAGGTGGCAACGCGCTTGGGCGTATCGGTCAATACGGTAAAGACCCAAATCAAGTTGGCATACAAGAAAGTAAAGTCCGAATTGGAGAAACCGGATACAAAATTTATGTTTGCCATCCAATCCGCTTTTTTTGCAGGTGAATTATTTTCTTGAAAATTTTTGATATTTCCTTCACCCTATTTTGCCCTTTTCTCGCTATAAGAATGTAAAAGCAGAAATTATGGGCATACAGGAAGAAAAAGAATGGCTGCGTGCCATATTGGAAGGAAGGGTGAAACCCGGTGATACAGATTGGCAGAGAGTCTGCATGGATACGGACTTTGCCGGACTGCGGCGGCGCCTGCGGCTAATAGGAGAGATGGGATTGGAGGAACGGCAGGCAGATTTGCAGGCGATATGGCGGAACATAGAAAGCGTAAGAAATAAAAACAGGGCAGTTCGGAGACTTCGTATATTGCGCCGTGTGGCATATAGTGCGGCATGTATTGCGGGGCTTGCCGTGTCGGCTGCAATCTTCTTTTTGAAAGAGAAGACAGAGGACACGGCTTATGTTTTGCCGCCGGAATTGGCTTGGGGGCAATCGGTTATGTTGACTTTGCCGAATGGCGAAAAACAAATCTTGCCTCAAAATGACACGGCTTTTGTCTTGGCGACTCAAGAAGAGCGCTTGCATGTCAACTCTCGCACATTGATTATGGCGGAAAGGGAAAAAGAACGCGAACCGGTTTACTATACGATGAATGTGCCTTATGGTGCGGAATACAAATTGTGGTTGCCGGATGGGACGAAAATCTGTTTGAATGCAGGGTCTGTCTTGCGTTATCCGGATTACTTTGCTGGCAGCACGCGGGAAATCTACTTGAGTGGCGAGGCTTATTTGGAAGTGGCGAAGGATTCTGCTTGTCCTTTTATTGTCCGTACAAAAGAGATGAGTGTGCGTGTATTGGGTACCGTATTTAATGTTAATGCCTATCCCGATGCTGATTACATCCGGACGACCTTAGTAGAGGGGAAAGTCGAGACCCTGTGTGGGGCAGAGCGGATAGAAATGCAGCCGGGAACGCAGGTCGCTTATGACAAAAGAGGGAAGAAGTCGGATTATTTCCCGGTCGATGTTCACCTATACACATCTTGGAAAGACGGTTATTATGATTTTGAAGGCATGGCGTTGTCGGAATTAATGCAAATCCTGTCCCGTTGGTATGATGTGAAGGTAGAATTTGCAGAGCCTTCCCTGCGCAACTTGAAATTCAGCGGACGTTTAAAACGGTACGAAGATGTCCGGTTGCTGTTTGAACGCCTGGAATATACGAAAGACGTGACGTTTACCTACGAGAATGGCTCTTATGTCATTCGAGGAAAAAGATAACAGGTTGAGGACCTGATCAATCACCAACCTGTCAATTAGTTCCGATACATGATATTCTTGCAGGAAAAGCATGTATCTATGTTTAACAAATTAATTTCACAAATGTATGAAGAAAAAGCGAATTAATGCAATGCCGCGTTGTAGGAATTTGCGGCGCAGAGTGTTAATTTTTAGGAATTTCCTAATGCTCTGTTCCTTCGTTTTCTTTGCATTGCCTATGGAGGGCAGCGCACAGCAGAAGACAAAAGTGACAGTTGAACTACGCAACGTCTCTTTGGATGAGGTCATTTCCGAACTGAGAAAACAGACGGATTACGACTTCTTTTACAACACAGAATTGGCAAAGTCAAAGAAAAATGTAAACGTTGCCGCGAGAGACAAGCAAGTGACGGAACTCTTGAATGAGATTTTGCCGCCTTTGGGAATGGAATACGCAGTCCAGGGGGACATGATTTCCATTCGTGCAAAAGAAAAAGTGCAAGAACAAACTATTGAATCTAAGAGAATAACAGGAACTGTTACTGATTCAAAGGGGAATGTATTGCCGGGTGTAACCGTGTTGGTAAAAGGGACGACTATAGGTACAGCCACCGATGTGGATGGGAAATACGCCTTTACTTTGCCTAAAGGTGATCATGTTTTGGTCTTTTCTATGATTGGTATGCAGCCTTACGAAATTAGTATTGGTTCTCGTTCAGAAATTAATGTTGTCTTGCAGGAAGATGTAGCAGAAATGGATGAAGTAGTGGTAACGGGAATCTTTTCTAAAGCAAAAGAGAGTTATACGGGTGCGGTATCTGTCATTACGGAGAAAGAGTTGAAAAGTTTTGGGAATCGGAATCTTCTGACAACACTACGTAATATAGATCCTTCATTCAATATTATAGAAAACAATGAGTTTGGCTCAGACCCGAACCACTTGCCAGAGATTCAAATCCGTGGTGGCTCCAGCATGCCGGATATAGATCAATTACAAAGTGAGACGAGTGCGGAATTAAACACTCCCCTTATCATCATGGATGGATTTGAAATTAGCCTGCAGCGTATGATGGACTTGGACGACAATGAAGTTAAAAGCATTACGATCCTGAAAGATGCATCAGCTACGGCTATTTATGGTTCCAGAGGGGCAAATGGGGTTGTCGTTATAGAGACAAAAGAGCCTGAACCCGGGAAACTTAAATTGACTTATACTGGAAGTTTAAATGTAGAAGTACCTGATTTAAGTGATTATCATGTATTAAATGCCCGAGAAAAATTAGACCTAGAGTTTCAGTCCGGCTATTATAATAATGAGATGCCTATAGAGGATATTTTGTTGAAAAAAAAGTATAGTTCTATTCTGCAAGATGTAGAACGAGGGGTTGATACCTATTGGCTTTCTAAACCTCTACGGACAGGGATAGGTCATCGGCATAATGTAAAGTTAGAAGGTGGAGACCCCAATTTCCGTTATTCAGCAACTTTGCAATATAACCACATTGCCGGTGTAATGAAAGAATCTCTCCGTAATAACTTTAATGGCGGAATCAATCTTTCTTATAAAACTTCAAACTTGATATTTCGCAATAGCCTAACGATTAGCTTAAATAAAGCACAAGAATCTCCATACGGCACTTTTGACCAATATGTCAAGTTGAACCCTTATTGGACAGATACAGATGAAAATGGGAATCAAAAGAAATTTTTTGATGAGGATTACCGCTATTGGAATGGTTCCTATCCTGCAAATCCATTGTATAATGCCACATTAAACACTAGAGAAACAAGCGATTACACAAATATCACCAATAATTTTTCTATTGAATGGAAACCAGTACAGGAACTTACGTTGAGAGGAACTTTTGGCATTTATACCCAACAAAATAATAATGACCGGTATTTGCCGCCAGAACATACTAGTTTCGCAAACTATACTGATGAAAATGCTTTCAGGAAAGGATCTTATAGATACGGAACAGGAAAAACTTCACGTTGGAATTTGTCCTTTACAGCCAATTATTCAAAGGTGTTTGCGGATGCTCACATGATATATGCCGGTTTTAATATGGATTTAGAAAATAATGATTCCTACAATTATAGTTTTAATGTTGAAGGATTTCCTAGTGGAGCAATAGATTTTCTCTCAGTTGCAATGTCTTATGCAAAAGACGGGAAGCCCGGAGGTAGTCAATCACAAAGCAGACGGGTTGGTTTTGTAGGCAATGTAAGTTATTCTTTTGAAGATCGTTATTTTGTAGATGCTTCTTTCCGTACAGATGGTTCTTCGTTATATGGCGCAGACAGACGTTTCGCTCCGTTTTGGTCTACAGGGATAGGTTGGAATATTCATCGAGAAAATTTTATGCAAAATGTCCTTTTTATTGATCGGTTAAAAATAAGAGGTTCTATAGGAGAAACCGGTTCTAATAATTTCAGTGCTTATGAAGCGGTATCTACTTATGCTTATAACTTAAATGACCGTTATTATCAATGGATGGGAGCGAATTTACGTGCATTGGCAAACCCTAAGTTGGAGTGGCAGAAAACAATGAAATATGATGCCGGAGTCGAGTTGAATGTATTTAATAGTCGTGTAAGCATAATAGGTGACATTTATTTAGAACGAACCAATAGCTTGATGTCATCTTTAGAATTACCTCCATCAAATGGATTTAGCAGTTATAAGGCGAATATTGGGAAATTGGAAAACAAAGGCTTTGAATTAAAAGCAACAGCTTTTATTTTGCGTGATACAGAAAAAGAATTGATTTGGTCTGTTACAGGATATTTGGTACATAATAAGGACAAAATTCTCGAATTATCTGAAGCGATGAAGGAAAGCAATGAAGCTTTGTTGGCGACTGGTGGTTCTGTGCCTAATAAAGTATGGCAAGAAGGTGATTCCCAGAATGCGATTTATGTTGTGCCTTCATTAGGAATAGACCCGAGTACAGGCAAAGAATTATATTTGAAAAAGAATGGAGAAGTCACTTATACTTGGGACGCGCGTGATCGTGTATATAGTGGTGTTGACCAACCTAAGTATCGGGGAAATTTGAATACAATGTTTCGTTGGAAAGATTTGTCTGTTAATATGTCATTCGGTTATGAATGGGGTGGTCAGACTTATAATGAGACTTTGATTAATCGCGTAGAAAATGCAGATAAAAAATATAATGTTGATGAACGGGTTTATGAAGATCGTTGGAAACAACCGGGGGACGTTACCTTTTTCAAAGGCATTAATGTTACAACCTCCACTCAAGCAACATCTCGGTTTGTCCAAGATGAGGCTACATTTAGTTGCCAAAATATTAATATTACTTATGAATTCAGAGATAACAAATGGCTGAAACATAATCTTGGACTTCAGAATTTGACTTTGCAAGGGAATATGGCGGATATATTTAGGATTTCTACCATTAAACAAGAACGTGGAACATCTTATCCTTTCTCTCGTCAATTCTCATTTTCGTTGAGTGCAATGTTTTAATTTATAAATGAAATGAAGATGAAAAAGGAATTTTATATTTTTGCTTTATCTATTGCTTTGGGTTTAGGTTCTTGTAATTCATGGTTGGATGTCAAGCCGGAAACAGAAGTTGAAATAGATGCGATGTATTCTCAGCAGCAGGGATTTCAAGATGCATTGATTGGGGCTTATTTGAATTTGAAATCTTCAAATGCTTACGGACAAGAGTTAATGTATGGTACTGTAGAATATTTGGCTCAACATTGGAATTATAATTCGGAAACTGTACAAGAGAAAATTTCCCGATATAATTATATAGATGAGTCTGTACAGGGAAGATTTGAAAGCATATATAGCCAACTTTACAAAATCATAGCTTCAGTAAATGTTATTTTGGCGAATATAGATGCGAAGCAAGATGTATTTGAAACTGATATATATGAAATTATTAAAGGGGAAGCTCTTGCTATGCGTGCTTATTGTCATTTTGATCTGTTACGTTTGTTTGGCCCTATGCCTACAAATGTAGGTTCTTCTACTATTTTGCCTTATGTAACAACGGTAACGACTGAGTATCACCAGCATCATACGTATGAACAATATGTTTCATATTTGGAGGAAGATCTGATAACAGCGGATACATTATTAAAGAAATCAGATCCAGTCCAGACTTCTATTGCTACAGAAGAAAACTCTTGGTCGGTTTCTGCAACAGATTTTTTGCGAGCACGTCAATTGCGTTTTAACTATTATGCAGTCAAGGCTTTAGAAGCTCGTTTTTATCTTTGGTTGGGAGGAACAGACAATAAGACAAAAGCATATCAAGCAGCCAAAGAAGTTATTGATGCGACAAATGAAGATGGAAGCAAGAAGTATAAGTTAGGTACGGTAAATGACATTACTAATAAGGATTATTCATTTTCTGTAGAGCATATTATGGCAGTCTATGACTATGATTTGTACGATAGAGCTTCTGGAAACTTCACAGAATCTGCTCCTTTTGCAAAAGAAGAAGCTTTAATTACTAATGATTTGTATGAACCAGGAAGTACAGATATTCGTTATATTTCTTTATGGGAAACTTACAGTACATCAGCAGGAAGTTCTGTTTATTCCATTAAAAAGTTTTTGCAACCGAATGAAGATGATGCAATAAATCAATTACCCTTATTGCGCTTGTCTGAAATGTATTTTATTGTTATGGAATGTGGTCCGATAAACGAAGCAAACGAATTGTATGAAGAGTTTTGCATTTCTCGTGATATTCCTATAACAGAGTTGCATGAAAATCAGATTCAAGATATTTTAGTTGAAGAATATAATAAGGAATTTTATGCAGAAGGGCAAGCTTTCTATGCTTTCAAAAGATTAGCTGTTGAAGATATCCTATGGGCGCAGGATCCTGGAAATGAAGAATCTTATGTAATACCATTGCCTTTAAGTGAGATTGATTATGGGAATAATTAAAATTATAGATATGAAAAGAATTTGTATATTTGTTTTTGCTTGGATGTTCTTTATTGGATGTCAGAAAGCTGAATATATGCTATTTAACGATGTAGCACGGGTGCAAATGGATGAAGGTGAAGAGATTCGAACTGATTTTTTCTATACTGATAGATCCATTCAAAGAGATACGGTTCATTTAACCGTAAACACAAGTGGTTATCCATTAGATAAAATACGGGAAATAGCATTGGAGCAAATTCCAGAATATGATGTTGAATATAAATACGATAATAAAGGAAATCTGATAGATTCTGTAGTGACAGAAAAACCTAACAAAGCTATTCCAGGTGTTCATTATGTTTCCATGGATGCTCCGGAGATGGAATCTTTATTAGTTATACAACCCAATGAAGTAACTGCAGAAGTTCCGATTATTCTTTTACGTGATACAAGTTTGCGCCGCAATGAGTATCGTTTATGTTTAAAGTTGGTCGCTACTTCGGATTTTTCGTTAGGAGAGAGTGAGCATTTGACAGGTACAATTGTTTTTTCTGATAAATTGAGCAGACCTTCAGAATGGGACGACTGGATTTCTCAATATCGATTTGGAGAATATAGTACTCGTAAACACGAATTTATGGTTGAAGTAGCAGGAGGAATAAGAATAGACGATGATTGGATTAATACAATAAGATTGGATAATTCAGAATTAATTTTTTGGCGCGACAAATTTAAAGAGGCACTGCAGGAGTACAATAGTAATCCTAACAATATTGCACAAGGGTTAGCCCCCATGCGAGAAGATCAAGACGATCCTAATAGTCCATTAATTCAATTCCCATAAATAAAAAGTTTGAATATGAAATCATTATATATTATTCTAATAGCACTTCTGTGTTGCAATC
This sequence comes from uncultured Odoribacter sp., assembly GCA_944321145.1. Classification (GTDB taxonomy): domain Bacteria; phylum Bacteroidota; class Bacteroidia; order Bacteroidales; family Marinifilaceae; genus Odoribacter. Next base: position 19,031 of record CALUKF010000001.1, read on the forward strand.
TCGCCAGTTGCTATGACGATAAAGGTAATTACGATTATACGGATATATTTGAAATCTCCATTGACAGTATACAAGAGAGATATTCTTGTCTCGCTTTATTGGATACACTAAATATTACTCCGGAAGTTGCACCTAAAGATGTTGAATATGAATATTTTTGGGGAGTTTATGCTAATAATACAAGTGGAATAACTCCAATCTTAGATACCTTATGTAAAACTTGTGAATTGCACTATCCGGTTCAATTGCAACCGGGAAGTTATACATTGGTTTTTTGTGCAAGAGAAAAGGAGACAGGTATAGCTTCTTTTGAGGATACTCAACTCCAAGTTGCAACAAGCCTTACATCTGGATGGTATATATTGCGTTCTCAAAACGGTTATACAGACTTAGACTTGTTTGCATCACAAGGCAAGATAGAAAATGTTATAGCGTCAAACAATGGCGGTAAAAATTTGAAAGGGGAGGCAGAAACTGTTCTTTATACGAGAGTTTATAGAGTATGGGATGCAGAAATGAAACGTTATCAACAAACCGCTACCCTTATGGCTCTATCAAGCGATGAGTTGTATTCAATACGTGCAAGTAATGGTTCTATTATAAGAACTTCTGATGATTTTTTTATGAAAGGCCTGACAAGATAAGACCACAAAATATGATAGAAAGTAATACGTGTTTTTGTTTGATAAATAATAATAGGGTACATACTATAACAGCAAATTCTTCCAATAGCGGTCGTTTTGGAGTAGCAAAAACTGGGAATTATAAATTGTCTCCTTATATAGTGAATGCATATCCTGCGAATCCATTAGTGTATGATGAAAATTCTAATTCTTTTTGTCGTGTTGTACCAAGTAATACTGAATTAGTAAATCTTTCAGATGAAGGACCTGTAGATACGATAGCTTTGCCGTCTGTTAATAATTTGGACGCAGATTTGTTATTTATGGGCATTGGTGCTAATAAAAATGCATGGGCTTTGATGAAGAAGAAAAATGCAAATATATACATATTGCAGAATTTGCAAGCAGGTCGTAGAGATTTCAAAAATCCAACAAATACGTGTGATACAATAGATAGCAATTTGAAAATTTGCCATGCAGATAGTTGGGCTCCTAATTTGGATAATGATATTATTTATTTTAGTGAAGGAAATAGTATTTATTCGTGTAATGTAAACGCTTATTATCAAGAAAGGGAACAAGTTGTATTTCCTGCTGGCGAAGAAGTAACTCATATGCGACATTTGAAATATAGCGATGCGACAAATCCTGAAAATAATTTCAGTTATTTAGTGGTTGCTACTTATTTGAATGGCAAATATAAAGTGTATTTGTATAATATTCAGGCAGGTAATTTGCAAAATTTACCTCAAATTCTGGAAGGAGAAGGTAAGGTGGGCGGAGTTGTTTATATAAATAATAATTTATACACAAAAATAGACTAAGAGATGTTTGCGAAAATTCTAATGCTTGTGACTGTCTTATGTTGGACTTCGACAGTTGGTGCACAAGATTATTCTGTGATTAAAGGATATGTAAAAACATATAATTTGAAAACAATTGCATTATATGCAACGCGGGATGGTGATATCCAAAAACAAGCAGAAACTCAGATTAATGTAGATGGCAGTTATGGTTTTTTAATTAAACCGGAGAAGCCTGGATTTTACGCCATCGGGAATGAGAGGATGAATTTCATCCTCTTCCTCAAAGGCGGCGAGGAGGTTAATGTTGACTTGTTGGAAAACAAAGCAGAGCTGAACGGCAAAAACACCCGTGAAAACAAGGCTCTTTATAAATGGGAGGATTATGCTGCTAACATTCGTTTGAAATCCGTCTTTTTCAATAGGACATTGAGTACATACGAAGATTTCTTTCCGGAATTTACAACTTTTCTGGAAGGAATGGAAAACTTGAAAAAGAGTTTGAAAAGCGGAAACAAGGAATTTGACGCGATGCTTCAAAAATTGGTGGATTATGAAACAGATTATTATGCCGCCATGTTTTTATTGACTCCGCGAAGAAAACATCCGGAACGTTCTCAATGGCTTGAATATTATAAACATATTGTTTCAGACGAAAAGTTTACAAATGATGATGTGCTCCAATATCCTTATGGAATAGACATGTTAACAACTTATTGTAGTTTTGCCCAGTATATAGCCCCCAAAGAAGGCCTTGATTACATTGACGATTGCTTGGCTTATTTGCATAATGACAGACTCAAAGGAGAATATGTAATTAATAAAGATTTTCAGCGGTATAAGTCCTACGACCAATATTTGAACGGTGTGGAAAAATATGGCAAATATTTTGTCACGCCATCTTTAAAGGCACGGGCAGAAGCTGTTGGAACAAAGCTTTATGATACCCGTGCCGGTGGCATTGCAGCTGATTTTACCTATCCGGATGTGAATGGTAAAATGGTTTCTCTTTCAGACTTCAAAGGAAAAGTCGTATTAGTAGATGTTTGGGCAACATGGTGTGGTCCCTGCCGGGGGGAAATTCCGCACCTGAAAAAGTTGGAAGAGGAGATGCATGGGAAAGACGTCGTTTTTCTTGGGGTGTCGGTTGATGAAGTTAAAGATAAACAGAAGTGGTTAGATTTCATTGAAAAAGAAGGATTAAAAGGTGTTCAGGTATTGGCTGGTGGCTGGAGTAAAATTACCAAAGATTACAAAATCAACGGAATACCACGCTTCATGGTTTTCGACCGTAAGGGCAACATTGTATCTGTGGATGCGCCTCGTCCCTCCAATCCGGCATTGAAGAAAATGTTAGAAAATGAATTAAATAAATAATCAATACAAGTTCTTCAAAGTGCCTCCTTTTTAGGGGGCACTTTTGTAAGAGAAATATCATTTAAAATTCCAATATTTATTATCTTTGTGTGATTACATTGTGGTAGGGGAGGGAATTGTGATTATAAATCGTTTTTCTGATATATGGGAAATGCGATAAGCATAGGGAATAATTCATAAATAAGTAAAAGATGAAAACATTGAGAGGTAGATTCGTATGCCTGTTGTTGCTGGTAAGTATTCTGGGCATAGGAATGTCCGCAAGGGCACAAGAGACAGAAAAAAAAGAGATTCCATTGAAGTATGGGGCAACGTATGTCGGCAAACGCCAAGATGACGCAATGAAAAAATTCCGAGAGAACCGCTTGGGAGCGTTTATTCATTGGGGTTTGTACGCCATTCCCGGCGGAGAGTGGAATGGGAAGGTCTATAACGGTGCGGCGGAATGGCTGAAATCGTGGGCAAAAGTGCCTTCCGATGAATGGATGAAACTGATGAAGGAGTGGAATCCGAAACAATTTGATGCGCAGACATGGGCGAAGATGATGAAGGACATGGGTGTGAAGTATGTAAAAATCACGACTAAACACCACGAGGGTTTTTGTCTGTGGTCGAGCAAGTATAGCAAGTATACGGTAGCCCATACGCCTTACAAGAAAGATATTTGGGGGGAATTGGTCAAGGCATTTAATGATGAGGGCATAGATGTGCACTTTTATTTTTCAGTAATGGATTGGAGCCATCCGGATTGGCGTTATGATATTAAGACGGCTGAGGATAGTGTCGCATTCAGCCGTTTTTTGGAATTTACGGACAATCAGCTGCGGGAACTTGCCGAACGGTATCCAACAGTGAAAGATTTTTGGTTTGACGGCACATGGGATGCGAGTGTGAAAAAGAATGCCTGGTGGACTGCCCATGCTGAGCAGATGCTAAAGGAATTGCTGCCCGGCGTGACGGTAAACAGCCGTTTGCGGGCAGACGATTACGGCAAACGCCATTTTGATAGCAACGGTCATTTGATGGGTGATTATGAGTCCGGTTATGAACGTCGCTTGCCTGACCCGATAAAAGATGTGCAGGTCACGCAATGGGATTGGGAAGCATGCATGACCTTGCCTGAGAACCAATGGGGCTATCATAAGGATTGGTCGCTTAGTTATGTGAAGACTCCTGTGGAAGTATTGGAGCGCATTGTGCATGCTGTATCGATGGGGGGCAATATGGTGGTGAATTTCGGTCCCCAGCCTGACGGGGATTTCCGCCCGGAGGAGAAGGAGATGGCAGCCGCCATTGGGGAATGGATGCGGAAGTACGGCGAATGTATTTACGGTTGCGATTATGCCGGTTTGGAAAAACAAGATTGGGGGTATTATACCCGGCATGGGGAGAATGTTTATATGGTGGTATTCAACCGCCCTTATTCTTCCCATTTGATAGTGAAGTCTTCTAAAGGGGAGCAACTTGTTAGCGCAGAACTTTTGGATGGAACGCGATTGAAGGTCACAGAGACAGCGCGTGATGAATACCATGTGAATATGCCTGTCCAAGACCCTAGTGAACCTTTCGTCATTCGCTTGCATTTTGAAAAAGCAGGAGAAAATGGAAAGAAATATCGTGAGGCTCTTATTTAGAAATAAAAAATGGCGGTTATGGTAAATGTAAGAGTATTTTTAATTTGCATCATTTGCACTTGTAGTTGGTTTGTTTCATTTGCCCGTGAAGTCGTGCCGTTTAACGACGCTTGGCAATTCAAGAAAGGTCCTTTTCCTATGGATGTAATGAAAACCGTTGCTTTATGGGAAGGGAAGTGGGAAGATGTGACGTTGCCTCATACATGGAATGCTAAAGATATGCAGCAAAAGGCAAATGCTTTTTACCAAGGTGTTGCTTATTATCGCAAGCGATATTTTTTTCCTAATGATTGGCAAGGGAAGTCTCTCTTTTTGCGTTTTGAAGGCATAGGCAGTTGCGCTGAGGTTTATGTCAACGGTAAATTAGTTGGTGCGCACAAAGGAGCTTATTCGGCTTTTGCTTGTGAAATCCAGGAGGAAATCCGGTTTGGGGAAGAAAATGAAATTGTGGTCAAGGCGGATAATGCTTTGCGTCCGGATGTGATACCTGTAAACCACTCCCTTTTTGGAGTGTATGGAGGAATTTATCGTCCGGTGTCACTTATCGTTACCGAGCCGTGCCATATTGCCGTGACGGATTGTGCTTCTTCTGGTGTTTACATTACTCAAAAGAATGTTTCGCATCAATCTGCAGATGTTACGGTTCGGGTGAAATTAGACAATGGCGGGCTGTACCCCGTGCCTCTTGTTTTAGAAACAGCCATTTATGATGGGGCGGGGAAGCGGGTGGCATGGAAGAAGCAGGCGCTGGAACTTACCCCTCAAGGCATGCAGGAATATGCATCTTCATTTCACATCCGTCGTCCGCATTTGTGGCAGGGACGCAAAGATCCTTACCTTTACAATGTGAGAATTTGCCTTTATCAGGGGGATGCGCTGATTGACGAAATATCACAACCGCTGGGTTTAAGAAAATATGAAATCATTGCCGGGAAAGGTTTTTATTTAAATGGAGAGAAGTATCCGATGTATGGTGTAACCCGTCACCAGGATTGGTGGGGCTTAGGCAGTGCTTTGGCAAAAGAGAACCATGATGCCGACCTTGCAATGATTATGGATATCGGGGCAACAACGATACGTCTTGCCCATTACCAACAATCGGATTATATTTACTCCCGGTGCGATACGTTAGGGCTGATTGTTTGGGCGGAAATCCCCTTTGTGAATCGTGTGACAGGCGAAGAATGGGAAAATGCCCATAACCAATTGCGTGAATTGATTCGGCAGAGCTTCAACCATCCTTCCATTTATATATGGGGACTTCACAATGAAGTATACCAACCTCATGCCTATACGGCACAATTGACCCGGTCGTTGCATGAATTGGCGAAAACGGAAGATCCTGACCGTTATACGGTGTCGGTTAATGGCTATGGTCATGCCGACCATCCTGTCAATATGAATGCGGATGTTCAGGGCATGAACCGCTATTACGGTTGGTATGAAAAAAAGATTACAGATATAGATGCTTGGGTTGAAGGGCTTGAAGCGGATTACCCGGAAATGAAATTGATGTTGACGGAATATGGCGCTGATGCCAATATTGCCCATCAGACTGAATTTCTAAGTGAATCCCTTAATTGGACAAAAGAGTTTTATCCGGAAACTTTTCAGACCAAAACCCATGAATACCAGTGGAGTGTAATCGAAAAACATCCTTATATTATAGCCTCTTACCTGTGGAATATGTTTGATTTTGCTTGTCCGATGTGGGACAGGGGCGGTGTTCCGGCTCGAAATATGAAAGGCTTGGTGACTTTTGACCGGAAAGTAAAAAAAGATGCTTATTATTGGTACAAAGCCAATTGGAGTGAAGAGCCTGTGCTTTACTTGACGCAAAGGCGGAATGCCGACCGGGAAACTCGAAGGACAACAGTAACTGTTTATTCTAACATAGGGCAACCAAAACTATTTTTGAATGGGAAAGAGCTGGCAGAAGTTCGACAGGGATATACTGTTGTGCATTATATTTTTGATAATGTAGTATTAGCAGATGGAAAGAATATCTTGACTGCTGTTGTTGTAACTTCAGATGGCAAGGAATATCGGGATGAAATTGAATGGTATTATACTGGGGAAAAGCGTCGTACAGTGGACAATTTTGAAAATAAAGGTGAACATTCGGGCTTTTAAGAACAATTGAAAGCATGGCTTGTTCCCCTCTAAACTTGCTCTCTGCTTCTTTCGCTGCTTCTCCGGACATCTTTCGTTCATCCCGTGGTTCCAACCACGGAAGATACAAGGCATATCTGGAGAATGAGCGGGAGAAGTAGAGACCAACTATAGACCGGATAGCAAGCGCGTGGTCATTTGATAAGGCAAGATTGCTTTGCGTGAGGTTTAATCTGCGTTGCCAATAATTGCCTAAGAGTTTTTGATATTGGGAAATTTACTGTATTTTTGTAGTATTAGAATTTGAAATTAATACAGTAGCCGTATGAAGATAAAGTTATTGCTTGCATTTTGTTTGCTTTCTGTCGGTGCTTTTGCGCAAGATGTCATCATTAAAAGGAACGGGGATGAGATTCAAGCCAAGGTGCTGACCGTTTCAAATGCCCAAGTGGATTACAAGAAGTGGTCTAACCCAGAGGGACCGACGTACATCCTGCCTCGCGCAGACATATTCATGATTAAATATGCCAACGGCGACAAGGATGTCTTTGGCGATAATGCGCCGTCGGAGAAGAAAGAGGTCGCCTCTTCGGAAGGGGAAACCGGCACTGCCCGGTACGTGAGGAAAGCGCCTGCGCCCAACAATGCAGAATTGGTAAAGAGATATAATTCGGAAATCCGTATCACGACACAGCCCTCCGACAAGGATGCCAAATGGGCTTTTCCTATTCTTGCGGTATCCGATTCCTCGGTGCTTGCCACGGAAGATATTGAAGTGTCGATTGTTCCCCAAATTCTTCTTTATGGCACATATACTTGCATATTGCGTTACTACATAAGAATAGAGAATAAAACGGATGCCACGATTTATATTGACAGAGGCAATACGTTTAAAGTATATAAGGACGGATCAAGCAAGGCTTATTATAATCCTAACCAAGTGAATGTGACGAAAGGAGGAAGCACGGGCGTGGGGATTAACTTGGGCGGTGTTGCCAATGTGTTGGGGATAGGTGGTGCCATAGGCACTTTGGCAGGCGCAACGACTGTCGGTGGTGCTTCGCAAAATGCAGTGACAACGTCCTATGCGCAGGAGCGCATTTTGGCCATTCCGCCGCATGCCGCAGCCAATCTTACTGAGTACAAGGAGGCTCATGTAAAAGGGAAACAATATAAAACAATCTCAGAGGCGGAATATTGGTATTATCCTTGGGGTATTCCTAATGTCAAGCGCGGGATGATAAAAAAGGGTGGATATGTTCATTATGATGAGGCTTCATCCCCTGACATGAATAAATATTACTTGACCTATTCTTCTCAAGCTGATTTTTCAACTTATTCTACGATTACTTTTGGGGTGTATATAAGATACCTTATAGGAGAACGTCTATTTTTGTACACGACTGTGAATAAAGAAAAGTATATAGAATATATGCAAAAATACTTGCCTGATTTTTGGGATAATCCCTATATAATTGTAGGGAGCGATTTCCTTATTGGTAAATAGAGGTTTGTTTGATTCTCTGGGCTATGCTGAAAATCGTAGGTATCATGTTGTCCGGCGTGTTGGTCGGTTATTTGTTGAGGAATAGGAACTTGTCATTTGTTTCCAAGGGCATTATGGCAGCCATTTGGCTGTTGCTGTTCTTGTTGGGCGTGGCGGTTGGCGGGAATGAAGCCATTTTGGGAAGTCTGGATACGATAGGTTTGCAGGCACTTTTGTTAAGTGTTGGAGGAGTTGGGGGAAGTGTTGTATGCGCGTGGGTGGTTTACCGTTTCTTTTGGTCAGGCAAAAAATCATAAGGAGGGAGGGGGAGTATGCGCAGCAGTCTGATTATCATCTCTTTTTTTGTTGCAGGGCTTTTATTGGCATATTGGGGCGTGCTGCCTGAAGGCTTGGCGGATGGCGATTTGAGCATGTATGCCCTTTACTTGCTGATGTTTCTTGTGGGCATTAGCATCGGGAGCGACATGAAAGCCTTGCGTGCCTTGAAAGAGCAGCACTGGAAGATTCTTCTGGTGCCGCTTGCCACCATCCTCGGCACCTTGGGCGGCAGTGCGTTGGTCAGCCTGTTTTTACCGGGGCGCACGCTGTGGGACTGTTTGGCAGTCGGTTCCGGTTTTGGCTACTATTCTCTGTCCTCGGTATTCATCACGGAGTATCGCGGCGCGGAGTTGGGCACGGTGGCACTCGTGGCAAATATTGTCCGGGAAATCATCACGCTGCTGGGGGCTCCTTTGCTGGTCTGCTGGTTTGGCAGGCTTGCGCCAATTTGTTCAGGCGGGGCGACGACGATGGATACGACGCTTCCCGTTATCAGTCGCTTTTCCGGAAAGGAGTTTGTAGTGGTGTCTATTTTTCATGGTTTTGTGGTGGACTTCAGTGTGCCTTTCCTTGTGACCTTTTTTTGCAAGTTGTAATGGGATAAAAAAAGACGTACCCGGAACGGGCACGTCTTTTTTCTTCACTTTTTAATGTATGGACTTATTTTACTGTTGCCATGTGGGCGATAAGTTCCAATACTTTATTAGAGTAGCCCCATTCGTTGTCATACCAGGATACAAGTTTCACGAAGTTTTTATTCAGCGCGATACCTGCCTTTGCGTCGAAGATGGAGGTGCGTGCGTCACCCAAGAAGTCGGAAGATACTACGTCTTCTTCCGTATAACCGAGGATGCCTTTCATGTCGCCCTCAGAAGTCTCTTTTACAGCAGCTTTGATTTCGTCATAGGAAGCCTCTTTTGCCAAGCGGAAAGTTACGTCCACTACGGATACGTCCAAAGTCGGCACGCGGAATGACATACCGGTGAGTTTGCCGTTCAGTTCCGGGATGACCTTGCCTACGGCTTTTGCAGCACCGGTAGAGGAGGGAATGATGTTACCTGCTGCGGCACGTCCGCCCCGCCAGTCTTTCATAGAAGGTCCGTCAACGGTTTTCTGTGTGGCTGTCGTGGAGTGTACGGTGGTCATCAAACCTTCGATAACACCGAATTTGTCGTTGATGACTTTTGTCAGCGGAGCCAAGCAGTTGGTCGTGCAGGACGCATTGGATACAATCGGTTCGCCTGCATATTTCATGTGGTTTACGCCCATTACGAACATGGGGGTGTCGTCCTTGGAAGGCGCTGACATGACTACGCGTTTTGCTCCGGCTTTGATATGTGCTTCAGCCTTTTCCTTGGTCAGGAACAAACCGGTAGATTCTACTACATACTCGGCGCCTACCTCGTCCCATTTGAGGTTGGCGGGGTCTTTCTCTGCCGTCACGCGGATGGCTTGCCCGTTTACAACCAGTTTGCCGTCCTTGGCTTCTACGGTGCCGTTGAAACGCCCGTGCATCGTGTCGTATTTCAACATGTAAACCATGTAATCAACATCAATCAAGTCATTGATTCCTACGATTTCAATGTCGTTCCTCGTCATTGCTGCGCGGAACACTAACCGGCCGATACGACCGAATCCGTTGATACCAACTTTAATCTTTGTCATGTTTTTACTTTTAATAGTTATAAATCTGTTTTCTGATCTCTCTCTCAAATTTCTTTCCAAAGTTACAATAATATCTTCTATAAACTCGCATTTTTTTCTTCAAAATCTCACAAAAAAGCGTTCAAACGATTTCAACTTTCCAACCTTTCTCTCTTTGCCATAGTCTTTTAACGCATACGTTTCCTTCGGGTATAAGCCATTGAAATCATGTTGCTTGCAAATGTACGACAAATTAACGGAAACGAGTGCATGATTGGACGAAAAAATCATCTCCATTTTGAAAAAAGTCCCTGTCCAAAAAAAGATGCCTTTTTGCCTTGAAATTTTTGCAGAAAAGTTTGCTGCAAACGTTGTAATCCCTTACCTTTGTCGCGTGATATAGTAGTATATTGCTTTATTAAGTGTAGTAAATTTATTGTTAGTGTGTTAAAAAGCGGGGCATCCAGACCCCGCTTTTTTCATTTCTTCTCATCGCTTGATTTTGGCAATAGCTTAATAACCAACATGTTTTTTGTAAACGATGTAATCTTGAACCGATCGTCAATCCGGTGCCCGATGACCCACGCGATTTTGTCTTCGCTGAGCAGCAACAGGCATTCTTGTTTCTGTCGTGCGCTGAATTTCTGGTTCGTAAAGAAATCACTGAGTTTCTTTTTGCTCCGTTTCATTCCAATGGGGCAGAAATAGTCCCCTGCCTGCCAGTTGCGAATCGTCAACGGGAATTTCACTTTGTCGGCGTCCAGGCAGGCTATCCGCTGGTCGTCAGGAATCTCAAACTCCTTCGTCCGTGGGAAAAGGAAGATGTCAAACCGCTCGCCTCCTGCTTCATATTGTCCGGGAGCCGGGATTTCCAATGTGCACTGCACTCTTTTGCTTGCATCGTAGAGCCGCCAATACGTGCGTCCTTTGACCAGCACATGCTGTCCTGCCATGAATTGTTTCCCCGGCGTTGCGTCGTGCGAATTTAGGATGTCCCGGATTTGCGCCTTGTTGAACCCGAAGGGGCGCAGGGTTTCATATAATAAGGTATAGGGTGCCGGCGATGCCATGGTTTTTTGGATGTTTACCAGAATTTCGTCCTCTTCGCAGTCCAGCACCTCCTCCTGCAATGCCCGCACGCCGTATTCAAAAATCTGTTCCGTTTCTTTCAGCGCCTCGCAATTCTCTGCCACTGTTGTAAGCAGCGACGGATTGATGTCTTTCAATACGGGAATCACTTGGTGGCGTATCCGGTTGCGCATATAGTCCAGCGAGTTGTTCGTCGAGTCCGTCCGGTAGCCCAATTGGTGGTCGGCAATGTATTGCAGGATGTCTGCACGCGAGCATTCCAACAGCGGGCGCAGCACATCGCCGTTCACCGGCTTAATGCCTGTCAGCCCTTTGATGCCCGTGCCTCGGCAGAAATTGATGAGCACCGTCTCCGCCAAGTCGTCCGCATGGTGTGCTACCACGATGTAGTCCATCCGCTTCTTTGCCTTCATCTCATGAAACCACGCATAGCGCAATTCCCTCGCCGCCATTTCGATGCTCAGACCGTGCTCCTTGGCATAGCCCTTTGTGTCGAACTTCCGGACGCTGTGGGCGATGCCGTAGCTGTCGCAAAAACGTTTTACAAACTGCTCGTCCATGTCCGACTCTTTACCCCGTAGCGCAAAATTGCAATGTAGTGCCAATATCCGCAGGTTCATATACTTCATCGCGTGCAACAGGCTGATAGAGTCTGCTCCCCCGCTCACGGCAACGATGAAACGCGCGTCTCGTGGAATCTGCTCTTTCTCTAAAAAACGTTCAATGCATTCCCGTACCATATTCTTGAATTTATCGGTTAAACCCATTCGCTCAATTCCAGCCACCTCATTTCTTTTTCGTCTAAAATTTCAGTTATTTCCTGATGCCGTTGGGATTGCCGCATAAGCTCGTCCACACACAGCGTGCCGCTGTTTAGCGCTTCCTCGATGGTTGCTTTCTCAGCGTTCAGGTCTTCCATGGCTGCTTCCAGTTCTTCCATTTCGCGCTGCTCCTTGAAACTCAGCCGGCGTTTCTTCTCTTGCACGGTTTTGGTAGGAGCAGGTTTCGGCACTGCTTTCCGCTGTTCGCGTTCAGCCCGCTCTTGTGCTTCCCGTTCCTCTTCCTTTTTATTCTTGTATTGTGTGTAGTTGCCTGGAAAATCTTTCACCACCCCATTGCCCTCGAATGCGAATACCCGGTCTGCCACCTTGTCCATAAAAAAGCGGTCGTGAGACACAATCAGCAAGCATCCCTTGAAGCCTTTCAAATACTCCTCCAATACGTTCAGCGTTACAATGTCCAAGTCATTTGTCGGTTCGTCCAGAATCAAAAAATTGGGATTCCGCATCAGCACTGTCAGCAAATACAGCCTCCGCCGCTCCCCGCCGCTCAGCTTTTCCACCGGCGAATACTGTTGTTTGTCTGTGAACAGGAAATATTCCAAAAACTGTCCTGCCGACATCACCCGTCCGTTCCCCAAGTCAATCCGCTCCCCAATGCGCTTCACCACGTCAATCGCCCGGTCGCCCGGCTTGAACGCAATCCCCGATTGTTTGTAATATCCGTATACCACAGTCTCTCCTACGGAGATGTTTCCGCTGTCCGGTTCCAATTCTTGTGTGATGATATTCAGGAACGTTGACTTTCCCACCCCGTTTCTTCCTACAATCCCGATTTTCTCCCCCCGAACGAATTTGTACGAGAAATCCTTCAATACCGCTTGCCCGTCAAAACTCTTCGACACTCCCTCCAGCTCCAGAATCTTCCGCCCCAACCGTTGCCCTTGAATGTCCAGTTCCATTTTCCGCTCCGTAATTCCTTGCTCCGCAGCTTCTTTCAACCGGTAAAAATTATCAATCCGGTATTGTGCCTTGTGTCCTCTCGCTCGTGGCATCCTGCGCATCCATTCCTGCTCCGTGCGCAACAAATTCCGCGCCTTCTCAGCCGCTGCATTCCGCTGTTCGATGCGCTCCGCCCGTTTTTCCAGATAATAGGCATAATTCCCGTCATACGCGAACAGCCCGTTCTCATCAATCTCGATAATCTGGTTGCATACCCGGTCAAGAAAATACCGGTCGTGCGTTACCATCAGCAGCGTTCCGTTCGATTTCCCCAGATACTCCTCCAGCCATTCCGTCATTTCAATGTCCAGATGGTTGGTCGGTTCGTCCAATATCAGGAAGTCCGGATTGCTCACGAGCACTTTTGCCAGCCCCACCCGTTTCCGTTGCCCGCCCGAGAGCGTGCTGATTTTCTTGTCATAGAAATCCACCTTCAATTCTCCGAGAATTTGTTTCACCGTTGCTTCGTACGTCCATGCCCCTTGTGCGTCCATCTCCGGGATTAGCTGCTCCAACGCTTCCACGTCGTTATGCGCCACTGCTTCCTCGTACGCCCGTATTGTTTGTAGTGTTGGCGTGTCCGATTGGAATACTTCCTCCAGCACCGTATTCTCTTCTCCAAGCTCCGGGTCTTGCTCCAGAATTCCGACCGTAATGTCGTTGCGGAACACCACCCGTCCCGTCTCCCCGCTGTCCTTCCCCGCTATAATCCGCAGCAGCGTGGATTTCCCCATCCCGTTCCGCGCAATCAATGCCACTTTCTGCCCCCGCCCCACGCCGAACGTGATGTGCTCGAACAACAGCTGCTCCCCGAACCGCTTGCTCAAATCCTCAACTTGCAAATAACTGACCATATCTTCTTTTTACGCTTGCTTCGCTTTTTTCTCCGCTGCCCTTTTGGCTTCTTTCTTGTCTTGCCAAGTGAAATAGATAAGTCCCACGATGGCAATCACTGTTACTGTGATAGATACTGCAATAGCTCCCATGATTAATCCTCCAGTTTTGGTTTGTTTCTAACTAAAAAGAGTCCGATTATAAGTGTCGCGATAGTGGCGGCAATTACAATTATCACAACTTTTTTGCTGCTCATATCCCCGAATACCGAGGAAAGCAATAATGCTGTCATCATATACTTGGCGATGTCCATCAGCCATTTTCCAAATTCTCTTTTCATACTGCAAAGCTACGCATATTTTCCCAAATTGTTTCCGAATAGGGCGGAAAAAGGAGGGAAAATGGGAGGCGGGTGGGTGATGTTTTTGATATGAAAGTAGAGGGACGGAGATTTGCTTGTTACCTGCTTTTTCAGGTCACTTGCAGGTAAGTGGCAGGTAATAAGCAGGTGATAAGCGTCTAAGAGGCTGATAGACAAAAGATAATAAAGGATTGTTTTGTGGGGAGGTGGTTTAAGTAATTGAGTAAGAGTGAGAACTGTTTGAAGTCGCATTTTTCTTGGCGGGGAAGGGGAGGGGAGGATGGGGCGGTGTGGGAGGCTGGTGGAGGGGACGGGAATTTTTGTATGGATTTTGCACAGGAGTTTGGGATTTGGGGGGAATTTGCTATTTTTGCGGTTTAAAATCAGAGATGCACGCACGATGATGAAATTTACGCTTTTGGCTCAGGATAAGGGCAGCAAAGCCCGTTGCGGGGTGCTGGAGACAGCGCATGGGGAAGTGCATACCCCGATTTTTATGCCGGTGGGAACGGTGGGGTCGGTGAAGGCGGTGCATGTGCGCGAGTTGAGGGAGGATATCGGGGCGGAGATTATTTTGGGGAATACTTATCATTTGTATTTGCGGCCGGGGACGGGAGTGCTGGAGGCGGCGGGGGGATTGCACCGGTTCAACGGATGGGGGAAGCCTATTTTGACGGACAGCGGTGGATTCCAGGTGTTTTCGTTAACGGATACGGGGCGGAAAATCACGGAGGAAGGAGTGACGTTCCGGTCGCATATCGACGGGTCGCGGCATTTGTTTACGCCGGAGGGGGTGATGGATGTGCAGCGGAGCATCGGGGCGGATATTGTGATGGCATTTGACGAGTGCCCGCCGGGAACGAGCGATTACCGGTATGCGAAGGCGTCGCTGGAGTTGACGATGAGGTGGCTGGAACGGTGTGTGGCGCGGTTTGACGGGACGGAACCCCTGTATGGGTATGAGCAGGAGTTGTTCCCGATTGTGCAGGGGTGCGTGTATCGGGATTTGCGGGAACGGTCGGCGGAGCATGCGGCGAAGCTGGAGCGCGGCGGGTATGCGATTGGCGGCTTGGCAGTAGGGGAGCCGGCGGAGGAGATGTATGCGATGATTGAGGTGGTGAACCGCATTTTGCCGGAGGACAAGCCGCGTTATCTGATGGGAGTGGGAACGCCGGAGAATATCCTGGAGGCAATTGAGCGGGGGGTGGATATGTTTGATTGTGTGATGCCGACGCGGAACGGGCGGAACGGGATGTTGTTTACGACGGAGGGGACGATTAATATCAAGAACCAGAAGTGGGAGCGGGATTTTTCGCCGATTGACCCGATGGCGCTGGCGTATGTGGATGTGGATTACTCGAAGGCGTATTTGCGGCATTTGATTAAGGCGGATGAGATTTTAGGCCTGCAGATTTGTTCGGTGCATAATTTGGCATTTTATTTGTGGCTGGTGCGGGAGGCGCGGCGGCATATCGCGGAGGGGGATTTCGTAGGATGGAAGGCGAAGTTGCTGCCACGGATTACGAGGAGGTTGTAGTTTAGTGTTCAATTTGTTGCGGAAGGCGTATGAAGAAATTGGATTTGTATATTATTCGGAAGTTCTTGGGGACGTTTTTTTTCTCCCTGATATTGTTGTTGTGCATTGTGGTGGTGTTTGATATTTCGGAGAAGTTGGGGAAGTTCTTGGAGAATGATGTACCGACGCGGGCGATTGTTTTTGATTACTACAAGAATTTCATCCCCTATTTCGCGAATATGTTTTCGTCGTTGTTCACGTTTATTTCGGTGATTTTCTTTACGTCGAAGATGGCGTATTCGAGCGAGATTATCGCGATTTTGAGTTCCGGTATCAGTTTCCGGCGTTTTGTGGTGCCGTATCTGGTGTCGGCGACGGTGATTGCGGTGTTGTCCTTCCTGTTGAGCGCGTTTGTGATTCCGGGGGCGAATACGAAGCGAATTGAGTTTGAGAAGCAGTATATGAATAAAAAATATACGAACAAGGAACAGCATATCCACCGGCAGATTGCGCCGGGGACTTATATTTATATGTCGTCGTATTCGGTGACGTCGAACGTGGGGTATGACTTTTCGATTGAGAATTTCAAGGGGGATACGCTAGTGGACAAGCTGACTTCGTCGCGGATTTCGTGGGACAAGGACAGCAGCCGGTGGGTGATTTATAACTGGAAGCTGCGGAAGATTGACGGGGAGAAGGAGACGTATACGACGGGTTCGCGGCTGGATACGGTGATGGCGTTTCAGCCGTCGGAGTTTTCGGAGAATCCGAGCAAGATTAAGGAGCAGCTGTCTTTCCCCGACTTGAACCGGTATATCGAGCGGATGAAGCTGAGGGGAAGTTCGAATATTATTGATTTTCAGATAGAGAAGTATAAGATTATTGCAAATGCCTTTGCGACGTTTATCCTAACGATTATCGGGGTGAGCATTGCGTCGCGGAAAATCCGCGGCGGAATGGGGTTCCATTTGGGATTGGGGCTGCTAATCAGCTTCTCTTACATTTTGTTTATGCAAGTGTCGACAGTGTTTGCGACAAATGGAAATATGAACCCGCTCCTGGCGGTGTGGATGCCGAATATATTGTATGCGTTGATAGCGATATTCGTGTACAGGACGGCACCGAAGTAGCTTGGCGGGCAGCAAGTGAAGAATGAATTAATTAAAAAAGACATGGAAAGAGATTTGAACAGGAACCGGCATTCCTATCGCGCGCGCCGGGAAGACAGTCGGGAGGACTATCAAGGCGCAAATTCCGAAAGGAGAGAGAGAACAGAACGCCCTCAGCGGAGGGAGTATTTTAGCCATCAACCGGCAGGGACGGAGAATAGGGGGAATGATAGGGAAGGCGGATGGAGGCGGGAATCAAGATATAACGGGGAAGGGCAACGCCCTTTCCGCCGGGAGGGACAGCCCGGCGATGAGCGCAGGCGCCGCCCGCGCGTGAATGAGGAGGGAAGGCGTGAACCACGGGAGCAGCATGCTCTGCGGGAGGGAGGGGCTTTCCGTCCGAGAAGGGAAGGCGGGGAATTCCGCCGGAATCATGAAGAGCGGGAGCCGTGGAAGTCCGACAGGCAGCAAGAGAGACGCGATTACCGGGGAGGCAACCGGGAGGTGCGCGGGACACGGCAGCCGCGCAGGGATTATGCGCCCGGCGACGGCAAGGCTCCGCAGCAGGATTATAAGCCCGGCAAGCGGAGAAGAATCACAGAGGAGGAGCGGGAGGAATTGCGGCAGAAGCATTATAGCAAAAAGAAGCAATTGGCGCACAAGCAGGAGCAAGTGGATGAGAATGAGGAGTTGCGTTTGAATCGTTATATCGCAATGGGAGGAGTGTGTTCGCGGCGTGATGCGGACGAGTTGATTGCGGCAGGACGTGTGAAGGTGAACGGCGAGGTGGTGCAGGCAGTGGGGACGAAGGTGAAACGGTCGGACACGGTGGAGGTAGACGGCAAGGCTGTGGCTCCGGAGCGAAAGGTGTATTTGGTGCTGAACAAGCCGAAGGATTATGTGACGACAATGGATGACCCGCAGGAACGGAAGACGGTGATGAAGTTGCTGGAGGGCGCGTGCAAGGAACGTATTTATCCGGTGGGACGCTTAGACCGGCAGACGACAGGGGTGTTGTTGTTCACGAACGACGGGGATTTTGCGAAGAAGCTGACGCACCCGAAGTATGACCGGAAGAAAATCTACCATGTATTTTTGGACAAACCGCTTGCACCGGCTGATTTAGAGCAAATTGCGACAGGGATTGAGTTGGAGGACGGTTTTATCAAGGCAGACGAGATAGAATATGTGAAGACGGACGGCACGGAGGTAGGGATTGAAATCCATTCGGGAAAGAACCGAATTGTGCGGCGGATTTTTGAGCATTTGGGTTATCAGATTGAGAAACTTGACCGGGTGTATTTTGCAGGCATCACAAAGAAGAATTTGCCGCGAGGGAAGTGGCGCTTCCTGACGCCTAAGGAGGTGAGCATGTTAAAGGCGTATTAAGTTGTTGTGGCAAGTGAGAAATGTAAAAGTTTTTTGTTACTTTTGTCGGAAAATAAATTGGTTGTACCTTTAATGAATAGAATTGACGTGAAAAGAATCGTAGTACTTATTTTATTGATGCAGGCAGCGCTTGTCTCTTTTGCACAAATGAGTGACGAGCAGGTAGTGTCTATGTTGAAAGAAGCCCGTGACCAGGGCAAAAGCCAGGAAGAAATGATTGTGTTGCTGAGCCAGCGGGGTGTTACGCGCGAACAGTTGGAGCGTATACGGGCGAATTATACGGAAAATACCCGTGAGGAAGTAGAGGCGAGCGGGACGACAGACAGGGCTCGGACTGAGGTGCCTGTGGAGGCAACGGCTCCCCAGCGGGGAACAGCGGCAGTTGACAGAGTTTTCGGACGTGAAGTGTTTAATAGTGAATTGTTGACTTTTGAGCCGAACCTAAATATTGCAACCCCGAATGATTATGTATTAGGACCCGGAGATGAGGTGATAATTGATATTTGGGGGGACTCCAAGCAGACGTTGCGGCAACAAATTGCGCCGGATGGTACAATTACTGACCCTCAGATGGGACCGATTGTATTAAATGGGCTTTCTGTGGAGGAAGCGAATGCGCGTTTATCGAATGCCTATTCCCGAATTTATTCGACGATGAACGGGGCAAGTCCGACGACTTATATGAAGATGTCTTTGGGGGAAATCCGTAGTATCCGGGTGAATATTATGGGTGAAGTGGTGGTGCCGGGAACTTACACGTTGCCTTCGTTGGCATCGTTGTTCCATGCGTTGTATAGTGCGGGTGGTGTGAATAATATCGGTTCTTTGCGAGATGTAAAGGTTAACCGGGGTGGCAAACAAATTGCGAATGTGGATGTGTATGAGTATTTGCTTCATGGGAGGAGCGATTTGGATATCCGTTTGGAAGACGGAGATGTGATTATTGTGTCGCCCTACCAGAATTTGGTGTCTATCGGAGGGAAAGTGAAGCGTCCTCTGATTTATGAAATGGCAGATGAGGAGACGTTGGCAACGTTGCTGGATTTTGCCGGCGGCTTCACCGGCGATGCTTATAAAAAGGCAGTGCGCGTGGTACGCAAAAGCGGACGGGAGTATCAGGTATTTAATGTAGAGGAGGGGCAGTTTGGTTCCTTTGCTTTGACGGACGGGGATGAGATTACTGTAGGGGCAGTGCTGGATCGTTTCGAGAATCGGGTGGAAATCCGTGGAGCGGTTTATCGTGCAGGAATGTATGCACTGGATGGGAATGTCTCTACTGTGCGGCAGTTGATTGAGAAGGCTGAAGGGGTTCGTGAAGATGCGTTTTTAGACCGGGCAGTATTGTACCGCGACCTTCCAAACACGATGCGTGAGGCGCAGTCTGTGGATATCAAAAAGCTTTTGGCGAATGAGATAGAGGATATTACTTTGCGGAAGAATGATGTGCTGTATATTCCCTCGATTTTCGACTTGAATGAGGAACTTTCCATCAGCGTCCGGGGAGCAGTCGGGAATCCTGGCACTTTCCGTTATGTAGAGGGGATGAGTCTGGAGGATGTGATTGTGCAAGCAGGTGGTTTGCGTGAATCGGCTTCAGTGGTGAAGATTGATGTGGCACGGCGTATTAAGAATCCGAAGAGCACGGAGACAACTAATACTTTGGCAGAGAATTTTACTTTAACATTGAAAGATGGTTTGGTGATAGACGGACAGGAGGATTTTGTAATCCAACCATTTGATGAGATTTTTGTACGGACTTCTCCGGGGTATCAGGTACAGCAGAGCGTGACAATCACGGGAGAAGTGTTGTTTGAGGGAGATTATGTGCTTTCTCAAAGAGGACAGCGCTTGTCGGATTTGGTGAAGAAAGCTGGAGGATTAAATCCAGACGCCTATGTATCGGGGGCTCGTTTGGTTCGGCGAATGAATGAATTTGAGCGTCGTCGGGTAGAGTCTACTTTACGTTTTGTCCAGCAAGGTATTCGGGATTCTATAGATGTAAATTCGTTGGATATCGGTGATGAATATTATGTAGGGATTGATTTGGTTAAGGCTTTGAAGAATCCGGGTTCTGAATATGATGTAGTTTTGCGTGAGGGCGACCGTTTGATTGTACCGGAATATGCCGGGACAGTGAAGATTATGGGAGGGGTTATGTATCCCAATACCGTAGTTTATGAGAAGGGGGCAAAGTTGAAAGATTACATTGCTCAAGGGGGGGGCGTATTGCCTCGTGCTAAGAAAAATCGAGCGTTTATTGTATATATGAACGGAACTGTAGCTCGCTCAAAGGCTTTTGCTAAAGCGAAGCCTGCTCCGGGGTGCGAGATTATTGTACCTGTGAAGCCGGCTCGGCGGGGAACTTCTTTGGCTGAAATTATGAGTCTTGCATCTTCAACGACTTCTATTGCAGCGTTGGTGACTTCAATTCTTAACAATACAAAGTAACAGGCTATGACGGAACAACAGATGAAGCAGCAGGAAGAGACTGAAATTGATTTGGTCGAAGTCATTCGGAAACTTTGGGCGAAGCGGAAGTTTATATTGAAGGTGACGGCAGTATTTATCTGCTTGGGTATTTTTGTTGCCCTTTTCAGCGCAACGGAATATACGGCGGGTTGCACGATGGTGCCACAGATTGGGGAGGAGAAGTCGGGAGGAGGCTTGAGCGGTTTGGCTGCAATGGCAGGCATTAACTTGGGCGGCGGAGGAAGCGGTGATGTGCTTTCGCCTACGGTTTATCCCAAGATACTTTCGAGTGTACCTTTCCAAAAGGAATTGATGCAGACGGAGATTAAATTCGAAGATTATGAACAGCCGGTGCGTTTGTTGGACTATTATACGAATGAAGAGTATAAGAAGTTTTCGCTCTTGGGGGCAATTAAGAAATATACCATTGGCTTGCCGGGTTTAATATTGGGTGCTTTCCGCAGCGAAGAGGAGGCTCCGTCATTGCCTGCTTCGGCGGATTCGGGTATCCAAACGCTCACGAAGGAAGAGGACGACTGTAAGAAGATTCTGGCTGGACAGGTTTCGCTGACGGTGAACGATAAAGAAGGATACATCAGCCTTTCTGCCAGTATGCCGGAGGCGGTGGCTGCCGCACAGTTGGCTTATAAGGTACAGACAATGTTGCAAAAGTATATAACGGAGTTTAAAATTGAGAAAGCGCGTGCAAATTTGGAGTTTATTGAGGAACGTTATGCGGATGCCAAGGCGGAGTTTGAACAGAAGCAAGAAGAGTTGGCTCAATTCCGGGATGCGAACCGCAATTTTGCTTCGGCGGTGGCGCGTACGACGGAGGAACGGCTTTCGAATGAATATTCAGTGGTTTTGGGTGTGTACAGTGAGTTGGCAAAGCAGCGTGAGCAAGCGAATATTCAAGTGAAAGAGGATACGCCTATTTTTGCAGTCGTAGAACCGGTGACGGTGCCGACAGAGCGGTCGAAGCCTAAACGGGCATTGATTTGCGTGGCTTTCACATTTCTGGGCGGCTTTTGCGGAATTGGCTTAGTGTTGGTGTTGCCTTTTTTGGCGCAGGTTTCCGGGAGCAAGCGTTTGGCAAAGTGGTTGCCTGTTGAAGATGAACGATTAACGATGAATGATTAACGATTAACGAAGGGGGCAGGATATGTCCCCTTTTTTATGCTAAAATAGACAAAACATGAGTGATGCAATAAAACATGAGTGTGGAGTGGCGATGGTGAGGCTGTTGAAGCCATTGGACTATTATCGGGAGAAGTATGGGGGTGCCTTGTGGGGCTTGAACAAACTGTATCTGCTGATGGAGAAGCAGCATAACCGGGGGCAGGAGGGTGCAGGCATGGCAACGGTGAAATTGGATGCCAAACCGGGCGAGGAGTATATTTTTCGGGAACGGGCGGAAGGCACAGGTGCTATTCAGGAGATTTTTGCAACGGTACATGGGGCGATAAATGCTTTCCGGAAAGCGAATCCGGAGGCGTCGGAGGAAACCATGCCTTTTGTCGGGAATATGTATATGGGGCATTTGCGTTACAGTACGACGGGACGGTCGGGCGTGTCTTATTTGCATCCTTTTCTGAGACGGAATAATTGGCGGAGCCGTAATCTTTCTTTGGCAGGCAATTTCAACCTGACGAATGTGGATGAGATATTGGATTTTATTGTGGCGCAGGGACAGCATCCCCGGCACAATGCGGATACCTTTATTATCTTGGAGCAGTTGGGGTATTTGTTGGACGAGGAGGTGGAACGGCTTTATCGCCGCTTCAAGGAGCAGGGGCTGAAGGGGCAGGAGATGAACGATGCCATTGAGGAGAATATTCAGATTGAGGACATCCTGCGGGAGGCGTCTGCGCATTGGGATGGAGGGTATGTGATTACGGGTTTTATCGGGAGCGGGGATTTGTTTGCTTTCCGTGACCCGCAAGGCATCCGTCCGGCTTTTTGGTATGCAAACGAGGAGGTGCTGGTAGTGGCTTCGGAACGTCCCGTGATACAGACGGTTTTTGATTTGCCGGTGGGCGTGGTACAGGAGCTGTTGCCGGGACAGGGATTGGTGGTGAAGCGGAACGGGAAGATGAAACTCAGCCAGATTCATCCGGCGCATGATGTGGCGCCTTGTTCGTTTGAGCGGATTTATTTTTCGAGGGGAAGCGATTGCGACATTTACCGCGAACGCAAGACATTAGGGCGCCTGCTGGTGCCTGATATTCTGAAACAGGTAGATGAGGATTTGGAACACGCGATATTCTCTTTTATTCCCAATACGGCGGAAATTGCTTATTATGGCATGATGCAGGGCTTGGAGGAATGGTTGAACCGGCGGAAATGCGAGTTGATATGCGCCGGGAAGGGAAATTTGAGCGAGGAACAAATCCGGCGTATCTTGGCACAGACTGTGCAGACGGAGAAACTCGCCATCAAGGATATCAAACTGCGGACTTTCATCGCGGAAGGGAACAGCCGGAATGATCTTGCCGCCCATGTCTATGATACGACCTACGGCACGGTGCGCGAAGGGCTGGATTCGGTGGTGGTCATCGACGATAGCATTGTGCGGGGCACGACATTGCGCCGGAGCATTATCCACATTCTTTGCCGCCAGAGACCGAAGCGGATTGTGATAGTATCCTCTTCGCCGCAAGTGCGTTTCCCGGATTGCTATGGCATCGACATGTCGCGGATGGGCGAATTCATTGCTTTTCATGCCGCCATTGCGTTGTTGAGAGAGCGGGGACAAGAAGCTGTCATTCGTGAGGTTTACGCGAAGAGCAAGGCCCAGCAAGGGTTGCCGAAGGAGCAGGTGGTGAATTACGTGAAAGAGATTTACGCGCCTTTCACGGACGAAGAGATTTCGGAGAAGATTGCCGAGATGATTACGCCGGAGGATTGCCCGTCGGAAATCCGGGTGGTCTACCAGACGATAGAGAATCTGCACCGGGCTTGCCCGCAGCATGGCGGAGATTGGTATTTTTCAGGCAATTACCCGACCCCGGGCGGAAACCGTCTGGTGAACGAAGCATTCATTGCATGGTATGAGAAACAATAATGGGTTGCCCCACCCGGGCGCATGCGGGCATCGCATACGGGCGTATGCGGGTGTCGCATACGGGCGCATGCGACTATCGAATACGCCCGTATGCGACCATTGAATATGGACGTATGCGCGATTGATATAAAATAAAGGAGGAGGAATTATGTTGCATTGGCTAAAGACGTGGATGTTGCCGCTGGCTATGTTGTCAGGGGCTTTCTTTTATGAATTTTTCCAACAATGGGCGTTTTTGACTCCGTGGTTGCTGTTCAGCATGTTGTTTATTACCTATTGCAAATTGTCGGTTAGGGATATGCGTTTCAGCCGTTTGCATGCGTGGCTGCTCGCGGTGCAGGTGGTGGGGTGTGTGGCGGTTTATGGCGTGTTGGTGTGGTTTGACCCGGTAGTGGCGCAGGGCTGCCTGATTTGCGTCCTGGCACCGACGGCAACGGCTGCTGCAGTGGTGACCGGCATGTTGGGGGGAAGTGTGGCATGCCTGGCTGCTTACACGCTGGCAAGCAGTGTGGTCGTGGCATTTGCCGCACCGGTGGTATTCTCGCTTTTGGGCGGGCAGGGTGAACTGTCCTTTTGGGAATCGGTGTGGATGATTTGCCGGCAAGTGATGCCTGTGTTGGTGTTGCCGGCACTCTTGGCGTTTGCCTTGGAACGGGGATTGCCGGCAGTACATCGGCAGTTGCGACGGTTGCAGGTGATTTCTTTTTACTTGTGGGCATTCGCTTTGACGATAGCCACGGGCAAGACGGTTTATTTTATTGTCAGCCAAGAGGGGGCAGATGTAGGGAAAGAATGGTGGATGGCGTCCCTGGCATTGGTGATTTGCATCGCGCAATTTGCCTTGGGACGCGTGATTGGGGGGCATTGCGGCAACGCCATTTCAGGGGCACAGGGGTTGGGGCAGAAAAACACGATTCTTGCCATCTGGATGGCTCAGACCTATCTGAATCCCCTTTCTTCCATTGCGCCGGCTTCCTACGTGCTGTGGCAAAACTTGCTGAACAGTTACCAGCTCTGGAGAAAAGAGCGGCGGCAACACCCTTAGTGCATGATGCGGATGACCGGCAGGTCGGTTTCGCCTAAGCCTTTCGTGACTGTGATATTCTTTGGACCGGGGATGAGCGGACTGTTCTCCAAAACGTGGCGCACACGGGCGCATTGCTCTTGGGTGAAACGGTCTAAAGAAGAATAGTCGTAGTCCATGATGTTCGTGGATGGAAAAGACTCGCCTGTCTCGCAGTTCGTACGGTTGAAGAGCTCCGGATCGTTGGGGTCGCCTTGGAAGGTGGAGAGCCATTCGGTATATGCCGTACGGTCATAGTTTTTCGTGTCATCGCAGTAATCTGTTTCATCGCAGCCTTTCTCGGAAAATACATGGAATAATCCCAAATAGTGCCCTAATTCGTGCGCCAGTGTCTTATAGAAATCATCCTCATAGATGTGTGTATTGTTGAGCACGATGCCCCATGGGAAATTGGGTATTTGGCTGTAGTATACCTGCCCTTGTTCCAATCCGGGCAAGGCATTCTCCCGTGAGGTTAGGGCAAGATGCGATACGCCCAGCAGGTTGTTGTCGGTACAAGTGAATACATAAACATTCACGTATTTATTAGGGTCCCACAGCAGGTCTCCGTCCTGTGTGTTGGCTGGAGCCAGGAAATCATCGGCATTCCGATAGGCAGCCGTGGAACGGAGCACGCGGTGGATACCCTCTTCTTGCAAGGGCACGCTGTCAGGGCTTTCCGTGGCTGGAACGAGTTCGATGCCCATGTCAGGACTGTTCTCGCTGCTGCGGTAGAGACGGTTGGTGCCATTCACCAGCGCGGCTATGGTCTCCGCCTTGATGTTCTGTACCGTATCGGTTTCATGCTCCTGGTCATAAATGATGTGGAAAATGACCGGCAACTGATAAAAATGTTCTTCCTCGTAAGCTGCTTGGCTGACTGTGATGTCCACCGTATGGTATTGGCTGATTAAGTGTAGAATGGTGGAGCGGCTTTCGTTTGTCAGATTGGAGTCCACGCTGATGACCAATTGTTCGGTATTGGAGCCTTGGGTCTTGTCCACCCTGCACCAGTCGGTTTCATTTTCTACCGTCCAAGTAGTATTGCTGTTTACAGTCAGCGACCAAGCACCGGGCTTGCCTGAGAAATTAATGTTCTGCTCTGAAGTTTTCAGCACTTGCGGCGCAGGACGGTCTTCGGCACAAGAAAGTATGCCCAAAACGAGTACGGATAGTATAAGTATTCTGAATTTCATAATTTCTTGTTTTAGATATGACAAAGGTAGGAAAAAAGAATGGCTTTGGCAAACGGTGATGGAAAAATACCTACATATAGGGATTGCGATTTTGCATTTAATGTATTTATTTCGCCCCATAAATCAGTAGACTATGAACAGGAATATGAAATATGCCGGAACGGATAAGATGAGCGACCTCATTTGCGAGAATTACAACTTGCTATTGGTCATGAGCCGTTTTGGGCTTTCGCTGGGGTTTGGCGACAAAACCGTAGGGCAAGTCTGTGAGCAGCAGGGAGTACATACGGGCACGTTCCTTGCAGTGGTGAACTTTATGGACGACGAGTGTTGTGTGGCGGATGACTACCGGCAGGAACTCTCGATAGAAGCCTTGATGGATTACCTGAAGCGTTCGCATGCCTATTTTTTGGAGTTCAAACTACAGGAAATCAGACGCAAGCTTTTAGCCTCTTTGGATTGTCCGTCGGATGCCGTGGCTGCTCTCGTCCTGAAGTTTTACGATGCTTTCGTGGAGGAGGTGGAAATCCACATGGGGTATGAGAACCGGGTGGTATTCGAATACGTGGACGGCTTGTTGCAGGACAAGATGTCGGCAGAATACAACATCGGTGTGTTCTCCAAGCGCCACAACCAGATTGAAACCAAGCTGACGGAATTGAAAAACATATTGGTCAAATATTATCCCGTGAAAGCGAACAGCAATTTGCTGAATGATGTGCTGTTTGACATTTACGCTTGCGAGAAAGACCTCTCTTCCCATTGTCGGTTGGAAGACTACATGTTTGTTCCTTTGATTATGGAATTGGAAAAGAAAATTCAAAGCGATGCAAGAGGATGATACATTGAAAATAGCCATTGCCGAAACGTCGGTCATTGTCCGTAGCGGCTTGGCATTGGTACTGAAGCGCATGCAGGGCTTGAAGGTATTGCCCATCGAGGTGGTTTCGCCGGAATCCTTAACGGATTGCATGCGCCTCCACAAACCGGATATTTTGATAATTAATCCTGCTTTCCCGGGGTATTTTGACGTCCGGAAATTTAAGGAAGACCCCCAGCATGCCGGCGTAAAATGCGTGGCTTTGCTCTGTTCGGTAGGGGATAATTCCATGCTGAAGTATTACGATGAGACCTTTTCCTTGTATGATGACCCCGAAGAATTGAGAGAAAAAATGAACCGCCTTTTGGATTTGTCAGGACAAGAGGATGGAAACGGCGGGCAAGAAGTTTTGAGCAGTCGTGAGAAAGAAATCGTTACCTGCGTAGTGAAAGGGATGACAAATAAAGAGATTGCTGACACGCTTTTCCTTTCTACCCACACCGTAATCACCCATCGGCGGAACATTGCCCGCAAATTGCAAATCCATAGCCCTGCCGGCTTGACTATTTATGCCATCGTCAATAAATTGGTGGAGATACAGGACATCAAAGGTTACCTTTGATGATTGGACACAAAAAAAGGGATGTTTTGTACATCCCTCTTTTGATGAATTGTTTATCGTCACTTGATTTCAATGGTTTTGCCTTCTTTGCTTTCAGGTGTGATAACCTGTTTGGGCAACGTGATGGTCAATACACCGTGTTCCACTTTGGCTTCAATCTTGTCTTTTTCTACGTCATCCGGCAAAATCAATGCCTGTTGGAATTTAGAGTAAGAGAATTCGCGTCTTAAATAGCGACCTTCCTTCTTTCCATCCTCGTGTTCTTCCTTCTTCTCCATGCTGACAAGCAACTGGTTGTTGTTGTCCACCTTGATATTGAAGTCTTCCTTCGTCATGCCCGGAGCGGCAACTTCCACTTCGTAATTGGTTTCAGTTTCGCGGATGTTGATAGCGGGTGCGGTTGCATTTGCTTTTTCCATCCAAGTGTTATCGAAGAAATCATTGAAGATGTCCGGTAACCAATTTTGTGTTCTTCTTACAGGTACCATAATTCAATCCTCCTATTATTTTTTAGTTTAACATTCTTGTTTTTTGGCTCTGCATTCATTCGCAAAGCCACTTTCTCTCTTTCAATTCTCATGCCGCGCCCTTGTTTTTATTGTACAAAAAGAAAGATTATGTTTAATGTGTTGATATAGAATAAGGAGCGTGTTTTTATTGTATCTCTGTTGCTATCAGTTGCTTATGTAAAAATGTCAGCCTTTGTTTAGCCCTCTGCACATCTGTCTTGAAATCGGAAATAATGTCAGTTTATTGCAAAAAAATAAGTTGGTGTTTCTATAAACCAACTTATTTTGTGTTACGGGATATATTTGCTGGAGTCTATTGCTTTCGACGGAAATATTTTTCAAAGCGTTTGATTTTGTCCTCGTCTTTGCGGTGGCAAATCATCAGGTAGTTGTCCTTTTCGGCAACGATGAGGTTGTCGATGCCTTGGAGGATGACATTTTTGCGCGGAGGGACGTTGACGATGCAGTTGTGCGATTCGTTGAGGATGACTTTGGAGGAGTTGGAAACGTTGTTTTCCTCGTCTTTTTCACAAAGGGCATGAAAAGCGTGCCAAGTGCCGACATCTGACCATCCGAAATTGCCTTTGAGCACGTAAACTTTTTGCGATTTCTCCATGATACCGACATCGATAGAGACATTGTGGCATTGCCCATAAACGTTCCGGATAAAAGCAGCCTCCCCGGGGGTATTCAGCCGGCTGTCGGTGGTGAATAGGGCGTGGAGGTCGTACATGTGGGCTTTGAATTCCTGGATGATATCCTGTACTGTCCAAATGAATATGCCGGCATTCCAGAGGAATTCATCGGAGTCGTAAAACATTTGTGCCAATTCGGCATTGGGTTTTTCGGTAAAGGTTTTTACGGCTGAGATTTTCCGGGTGTTGTCTTTGGATTTTACCTGAATGTAGCCGTATTCGGTTTCTGCACGGGTCGGGGTGATGCCGATGGTTAGCAGTCCTCCGTGGCTTTCAACGAACGACATGCCTGTTTGCAGGTCTTGGAGGTAGGCGATGTCGTTGCTGATGAAATGGTCGGAGGGCAAAGTGACCATCACGGCGTCGGGGTTGATGCCTTGTATTTTATAGGCGGCGTAAGCAATGCAGGTGGCTGTATTGCGGACGTAGGGTTCTAAGAGTATATTTTCTGCGGGTAGTTCCGGGATTTGCCTCCGGGTGATTTCGCCGTATTCATTGCCGGTGACGATGAAGATACGTTGGTTGGGAAAAATTTGGGCAATCCGTTCATACGTTTGCCTGATAAAGCTTTTTCCTGTGTGGAGGATATCTGAGAACTGTTTCGGGCACCGCCGGTTGCTGACCGGCCAAAAGCGGTTGCCAAGTCCGCCTGCCATGATGACGCAATAAGAGTTTGGATTCATTCGTACTATATCGTTTAAGTTAAATTCTACTATCTTGCTAACAAAAGCGATACCAAATGTAGCGTAAATCCGTTTATAATTTATACTTTTATCCTGTTTTTTTCTGCCCATGAGGCGGAATGTGAAGTTTCTAACAATCAGGAGTATGAAGTTTTTGAATAGGTTAGGATTGTATATTATTTTTATTCGGAAGGCATTTAGCCGTCCGGAAAAACGGAGTGTTTACACGAAAGAATTGATGTCGGAGTTCGAAAAGTTGGGCTTGAATTCTATCGTGTTGGTGTTAATTATTTCTTTTTTCATTGGTGCGGTGCTGACGTTGCAGACGGCTTATAATATGGAGAATCCGTTGTTGCCGCGTTACCTTATCGGTTATTTGACCCGTGAGACGATGCTGTTGGAGTTTTCATCGACCATTGTGAGTTTGATTTTGGCAGGGAAAATTGGCAGCAACATTGCTTCGGAAATCGGCAGCATGCGGATTACGGAGCAAATAGAGGCGCTGGAGACGATGGGGGTCAATTCGGTGTCGTATTTGGTGGGACCGAAGATTATCGCTTCTTTTGTCATTAATCCGGTGCTTTATATATTCAGTGTGTTTATTGGCATCTTGGGTGGTTTGTTGTGTGGGATTGTGAGCGGGGTGGTGAACTATGAGGATTTCATTTACGGGTTGCATTTTTCGTTTAACCCGTACTATGTGACTTATTCGATTGTAAAGAGTTTGTTTTTTGCCTTTATATTTACTTCGATACCGGCGTTTTATGGCTATTATGTGCAGGGCGGCGCATTGGAGGTTGGCAAGGCAGGGACAAAGGCAGTGGTTGACAGCAGTATCACGATATTGGTAGTCAATTTAGTATTAACTCAAATTATGTTGTGATGATTCGGGTGGAAAGTTTGGACAAGGCTTTTGACGCCAAAAAGGTATTGTCGGATATCAATGTTTCTTTTGATGCAGGAAAGGTAAACCTGATTATCGGGAAGAGCGGTTCGGGGAAAACGGTGCTGCTGAAGTCGATAATCGGATTGCATACAATAGACAGCGGCCATATTTATTATGGCGACCGGGATTTGGCAGCAATGAATACTCGCCAAGTGAAAGAGTTGCGCAAGGAAATTGGCGTAGTGTTCCAAGGGGGGGCATTGTTCGATTCGCTGACGGTATTGGAGAATGTGATGTTTCCGTTGAATTTGTTTTCGGATTTGACAGAAGGCGAGAAGATTAAGCGTGCGAAGTTTTGCTTGAACCGTGTGGATTTGTTTGATGCGGAGCAGCTTTATCCTTCGGAAATCAGCGGGGGAATGAAAAAGCGGGTGGCAATTGCCCGGGCGATTGTTTTGGAGCCGAAGTATTTGTTTTGCGATGAGCCTAATTCCGGTTTGGATCCATTGACTTCCATTGTGATAGACAATTTAATTAGCGAGATTACCCATGAATACCAGATGACGACTGTGGTGAATACGCACGACATGAATTCGGTGTTTGAAATAGGGGAAAAGATTGTGTTTATCCACGAAGGCCGTAAAGAATGGGAGGGGGACAAGGATGGAATTGCGCATACGGATAATGAACATCTGAATGATTTTATTTTTTCCTCAGAGTTGTTTAAAAAGATAAAGAATGTATTATGATAAAAGGAATTGCACTTGTTTTATTGGCATTTGCCTTGCCCTGTATTTTGGGGTCTTGCGGGGGAAAGCAGCTTCCCTTGGATGAGGAAGAATTTCGTGCCTTGTTGATTGACATGCACCGGGTGGATGGCACTTTGGCAGTAAATAAACGTTCGGGGAGGAGCAATGAGTTGAGAAATTATGCCTATTATAATGATTTGTTCAAGAAATATGGCATCTCGCGTTCAGATTTCGATACTTGCATGTATTACTATTCTGCACGGAATGTGGAATTTTCTGCCATGTATGATTTCATTGTAGATAGCCTTAACCGTGAATTGACCGTTTTGGATAAATGGATTCAGGAATTGAAGGCGAACGATTCGGTTAATTATTTTCCGACACGTTTAGACACGGTGGCTTTGGATACGCTCCGTTTGGATAGCGTGGTGACGGTGGTGGTGGACAGCATCGTGCCGGGGTTGTATAAATTCAGCACGACTTTGCAGTTTGATTCCCTTACCCGAAGCCGGTCGCGGCGGATTGTTTCGTTTTTTGTGTCGGCAGACGGGAAAGACACTTTGCGGGCACGGAACATCATGGTTTATCCGGATACCTTGGAGCGTGATTACAATTGGTCGCAATATGCCGATTCGGTATATTCGCGTTTGGTCATCCGTTTTATGGAAGCGATACCGGAGGATGAGCGTCCGAAGGTTTACCGGAAT
Source organism: uncultured Odoribacter sp. (assembly GCA_944321145.1). Lineage (GTDB taxonomy): Bacteria > Bacteroidota > Bacteroidia > Bacteroidales > Marinifilaceae > Odoribacter. The sequence goes on from CALUKF010000001.1 coordinate 50,591, forward strand.
GGCAAGGTGGTGAAAGGCGAGAAAGAAAAATTGTATGATTTAGAGGATTTTGGCGGACGCGCTTGGAATAATCAACTTTTCCGGCCTTATATATCGCGTTCCACCGAGGAGCGTTTGAAGCAAAGTTTGCGAAGGTAAAAAGCAGGAGGATGGCAAGGAAGATTGCAGCAAATTACATTTATTTGCCGGGCAAGCCTCTGGTTAAGAATAGTTATGTGGTAGTGGAGGAGGGGCAACCGGTTGTGGTGGCAGATACGGGAGGGGTGTTGCAGGACTTGGCAGGTTTGGAATTTTATGGGGGCATGCTTGTGGCTGATTTTGTGTATGGGCAAGAGGATGCTTTCACGGAGGGTGAGCCTTTGCTTCCGGTCTTGGAGGCTTTGTATGCAGGGCAGGAGGAGGTTTGCGGAATAGTTCTTATAGAAGGCGCCGACCTTCGCCATTTACAGTGGCAAGCCGGCGCCCGGATCAGAAAATTATAAGCACTTTATTTGTTAGATTTTGTCTTTGACATTCTTGCAAGTGTCGCGAATGTTTTTCTCAATGTTGGAGACAGTGATTTTCTTTCCCTTCATCTCCAGTTTCTGTCTTGCAGTGACGGCTTTGGGGATGGCAATCCATAGGATAATGTAAATCACGACGGTAATCCCGTAGAACAATGCCAACACAATGAATGCTACCCGAACCCACGCGATATTGATATCGAAATAAGTGGCAAGTCCGGAGGCGACGCCGCCCAGCACGCGGTGTTCCGGGTCGCGGTAGAGCTTGCGTTTCACCTCTTCGCGGGGCATGGTGGACTCTTGGGTATCTTCGTCGATGATGACTTCCGGCGTACCCATGGTTTCAATCACCTGTTCGATTTCCGGCAAGGACACCACTTGTTTGTGTGCTTTTTGCAGGAAGCCTTGCAGCAGTTCGGCGATGCGGCTTTCGATGTCTGCCATGATTTCTTTGCCGTCAGCTTCTGTCAGGTAGTGTTTTTCAAGGGTTTCGATGTATACTTGTAATTTGGCGCAGGCATCATCGTCAATGCAGAATGCTTGTCCGTTCAGGTTGATGTTAAATGTCTTTTTCATAATGCTTCCGTTGAATTTTGTTGGCTGAATGTTTTTAATCTTTCGATGGAGGCAGTCAATTCCCTCCAAGAGTTTTCGAGCAATTCCAAAGTTTGTTTCCCTTGTTCCGTGATGCTGTAATACTTGCGGGGAGGTCCTTGCGGCGATTCCTCCCAGCGGTAGGATAACAGTCCGGCATTTTTCAGCCGGGTCATCAGGGGATAGAGCGTGCCTTCCACGACCAATATTTTCGAGTCCTTCAGTTTGTTGATGATGTCCTGGACGTATGAATCCTTCCCGGCGATGATCAGCAAAATGCAGTATTCGAGAATGCCTTTGCGCATTTGGGCTTGTGTGTTTTCGATATCCATAATGATTCAGTATTAATGATGCTGCAAATCTATGTATAATTTGTGTACTATGCAATACATAGTACTAATTATTTTAAGTATTGAGTATGAAAAATCATCAAACGTTTTCGTTAAAATATTCAGACAATAGGTGTTACGTGTGAAAAATTTGGCAAGAAAAAAGTAACTTTGTTGTCTGATTGCAGAAAGAATAATAACAATAAATACTATACGATATGAATAGAGTGCTATTAATGATTTTGGACGGCTGGGGCATTGGCAAACACGACAAGTCGGATGCCATTTTTAATACCCCCACGCCTTTTATCTCTTCTTTGACGGAGAAATACCCCCATTCCACGTTGCTGGCTTGTGGTGAGAATGTCGGTTTGCCCGACGGGCAGATGGGCAATTCGGAAGTGGGGCATCTTAATATTGGGGCAGGGCGCATTGTCGACCAAGACTTGGTGCGCATCAACAAGGCATGCCGCGACAACAGCATTTTGCAGAATCCGGAAGTTGTCAAAGCATTCACTTATGCCCGTGACAACCACAAGCAGGTACATTTCATGGGTTTGGTGTCCGATGGTGGAGTGCATAGTTCCATAGAGCATTTGAAGAAATTGTGTGACATTGCCAAGGAATATCAAATAGAAAAGACTTTTGTCCATTGTTTTATGGACGGACGTGACACAGACCCGAAAAGTGGTTTGGGTTTCATTCAGGAGTTGAAAGAGCACATGAACCGTTCTACTGGGCGTATTGCATCCGTGGTTGGGCGTTATTATGCCATGGACCGCGACAATCGTTGGGAGCGGATTAAGGCAGCATACGATTTGCTCGTGAAAGGCATAGGTACGCCCGTGCAGCACATCGAGGAAGGCATTCGCCAGTCATACGAGGAAGGCGTTACCGATGAATTCATCAAGCCGATTGTGCATATTGGGAGCGACCACAAGCCTGTGGGCGTCATCGAGCCGGGCGATATGGTCATTTTCTTCAATTACCGTAATGATCGCGCCAAGGAATTAACCATTGCTTTGACCCAACGCGACCTGCCGGAACAGGGAATGCAGACGCTGCCACTTTATTATTGCTGCATGACTCCTTACGATGCCACCTTCCAAGGCTTGCACATCCTTTTCGACAAAGAGAACGTGCACAACACGCTTGGGGAGGTCATCAGCAAAGCCGGCTTGAAGCAGTTGCGCATTGCTGAGACAGAGAAATATGCCCACGTGACTTTCTTCTTCAATGGCGGGCGTGAGGAACAGTTCCCCGGCGAGATCCGTATCCTGGTGCCTTCGCCCAAGGTGGCTACTTACGATTTGAAGCCCGAAATGTCAGCGCCTGAAGTGGCAGACAAATTGGTAGAGCAATTAAACAAGCGCGAAGTGGATTTCGTATGTTTGAATTTTGCCAACGGCGACATGGTGGGGCATACCGGAGTTTATGCTGCCATTCAGAAAGCCGTGGAGACCGTGGATGCCTGTGTCGGGAAAGTGGTGACTGCTGCGCGTGACAATGGTTATGACGTGCTGATCATTGCCGACCATGGGAATGCCGACCATGCCATCAATGCCGACGGCACGCCCAATACTGCCCATTCTTTAAATCCTGTGCCTTGCATTTGGGTGACGGATGCCAAGGGCAAAACTTTGCATAGCGGGGTGTTGGCAGATGTTGCCCCCACGATTCTGCAGATTATGGGCATTCCCCAGCCTGTGGAAATGACCGGCAAGAGTCTGATAGATTAAGCGTTTCTCTTAAAGGGTAATGAGATGATACAGATAGAGAACACCCTCGTGAGCTTCGATGTTTTTGAGAAAAAGTTTTGCTGCGACCTTCAAGTGTGCAAAGGCATCTGTTGCGTGGAAGGCGATGCCGGCGCTCCTTTGGAAACGGGCGAGCCTGAAAAGATTGAGGCAAATTACGAGGGCATCCGTCCATTTATGAAACCTTCCGGCGTGGCTGCTGTTCGTGAGCAGGGTTTTGCCGTCATAGATGTAGAGGGCGATTTGGGCACCCCTCTGATTCATGGCGGCGAATGTGCCTATGCCATAGAAGAAGGGGGCATTTGCTGGTGCGCCATTGAAAAGGCATGGACGCAGGGGAAATCCTCTTTTCGCAAGCCTGTATCCTGTCATCTGTATCCCATCCGGATTTCCAAATACGGGGATTTCGAAGCATTGAATTACAACAAGTGGCACATTTGCCGTTGCGCCCGGGAAAAAGGCAGCCGCGAGCAGGTGCCGCTTTATCGTTTTTTGCGGGAAGCACTGATTGCGCGTTATGGCGAGGCATGGTACAGCCAACTGGAAGAGGTTGCCCATGAGATAGAAACGGGCAAATTGGAGATACCGCCGGAATATCGTTGAAAAAACTGTGCAAATTTTCTCCGATTTTGTTTGCACAATCGCATTTAATGCCTATCTTTGCAGCGCAAAACAAAAATGGTGGATGTAGTTCAGTCGGTTAGAACGTCGGATTGTGGTTCCGAAGGTCGTCGGTTCGAGCCCGATCTTCCACCCTGAAAACTAAAAAAGGATATGCTGCACAGCATATCCTTTTTAATCCAATATAATATGGACTATCAAACAGTAATAGAAAAAATATACGGCAAATTGCAGGGATTGTGGGGACAGGGGAAAGTGGCGGACTACATTCCCGCCTTGGCAAAAGTGAATCCGCGGCAGTTCGGCATTTCGCTTGCCACATTGGATGGGCAATATTATCGGGCGGGCGATGCAGAAACCTGTTTTTCCATACAAAGTATCTCGAAAGTTTTTTCCTTAGCAATGGTGACCCGCCATATCGGCGATGAAATTTGGCAATCCGTAGGGCGCGAGCCTTCCGGCAACCCCTTCAATTCCCTTGTGCAATTGGAATACGAGCATGGCAAACCGCGCAATCCTTTCATCAACGCGGGCGCATTGGTTGTGACCGATCGCCTCATATCGCTCTATCCCCATCCGAAAGATGCCATCTTGGAATTTGTACGCGGGCTTTGCAACAACGACGATATCTATTACGACAAAGAAATCGCCCGCTCCGAGCGTGCCAATGCCGACCGCAACATGGCATTGGCTTATCTCATGAAAAGCTTCGGCAATATCCGGAATGACGTAGACACTCTCATCGACGTTTACTGCCACCAATGTGCCATTTCCATGTCCTGCGTCGACTTGTCGCGGGCATTCCTCTTTTTGTGCAATCGTGGCTTGAATCCTTTCAGTGGCGAACAAGTGCTCACCGGCAGCCAGGCAAAGCGTTTGGGCGCATTGATGCTTACCTGTGGTTTCTACGACGAATCGGGCGACTTCGCATTCCGTGCCGGCGTACCCGGTAAAAGCGGTGTAGGCGGAGGCATCGCAGCCTACATCCCCGGCAACCTCTCCATCACCGTCTGGAGTCCCGAACTCAACCGTCACGGCAACTCCCTTATCGGCATGGAAGCCCTCGAATGCTTCACCACCGACATTGGCAACTCTATATTTTAACATAAAGGTATAAATAAATCAGCCCGAACCTACATAGATTCGGACTGAAATTATTAAATGCCAGTCTTTATTCGTTAATCACTTCCACTTCATCAATCCAAAGTGTGCTATTTACTGCACCAGAAAAGGCAGCACCGTCTTTGCTGGAAGAGAAAATGATGGCAAAGCGGTATTTCTTTGCAGGGTCATACTCTTTCTCGTACTTCAACTGCAAATCAAATGCCGTATAGTCTGGCGTATTGCCTGCAAATTGCTGGGCAAGGGCTACAATTTTGTCGGAAGTGTAAACATTCTCCCCGTTAAGGAATTCATCATAGCTGTCCACTTCATAAAGCACCGCGCAAAGGGAACATTCATCCGATAAATCCTCCCGCAATTCCGTTGCTTCTGACTTTGACGGGTCAGGGCAATAATAATATTCCTCTCCCGGCGTATACTTGAAATACCCCTTGACACTAACCGGCTTTTGGAAATAAGGAATGCCAAATTGCGTGCTGTTCAGCGTATTCATGGCATCAACCACAAAATCCCCTGTAAACAAAGAACCGGAAGTGATTTTGGGAATAGAAGGGAACACGCCCGGCATAATGCTGGCACCGCCTTTGGTATCTGCCGTAACAATTTTAGCTCCGACCCCTTGGTAACCGTTTTCTTCCTGCTGCACAATGGGACCTCCCGTATAAGTCACTCCCATAATAGATCCCAAAGAACGAATGGATTCAATGCCCAGATTGGAAGTTGCCCAAGGATATGCAGGTTTTTGAAGATCTTCGTAATTTTTACTTTCTCCTACCCAGTTTTCAAAATCATAATAAGAACCCAATACTGAAACTGTATAAACTGCTTGTGTCCCGTCTTCTGCAGTTATAGTATATTGCACAGGTTCATTAAAATCTTGCGCAACGCCGTCTTCCGGTGTGATAGTAGCTTGCTCTGAAATTTCAATGGTCGGCACAAGTTGCTTCAAATGCTCCGTTGTTGTGGAATCAGCAACGCGGAAAGTAATGGTTTTGCTCTCTTCGTCAATTACTGGTTCGCCTAATACCAAAGAATCTACAGCTGCCACGTTACGGTCAAAAATAAACTTGAGGATTTTTGCCTCGCTGCTTTCTGTACCCGTCATTTTTGTCCCGGTATAGGCAACTTCTACTTTTTGCTTTAAAGCAGTTACGTCAATATTGATATTCACCTTGGCAATCCCATTGGCAATAGTTCCTTCTACTTGCGCTTCGCAAGCTCCGATAGGATCTGCCAAGTTGAGGGTTTGCGTGCTTGCAATAAGATAATTGCCGTCTTGTTCAGTCAATACGCAATTAAGCAATTTGATGTCTCCTAACGCCGTGCTTCCAAAACTGAAGTCTTTTAATTCTAAATCAATCGCTTCGTCTCCGGCTTTAGTAATCGTAATGTTTTTAGGTAATGCTGTAATAATGGCTTGTCCGTCTAATTTGACATCAAGAGAGCCTTTGTAATTACCTGCAATTTCTGTGTCGATGGGAGGGAATTTTGGTCCGTCGTCATCACTGCACGCTGAAAAACTAAATACGCTGCAAATTAGCGCCATTAAACTGATAATTAACTTCTTGTTCATGTTTTAATTTGATTAGATGTTGTTTTAATTGTTTTGTTGTTCAATATGTTGTGTGTCCATTAAAATTTTGGTTTTTCATAGACTTCCTTTGTCTTACAAAAACCGTGCAAAATTAATGAAATAATCATTTCCGCCTAAATATTTAACATTTGGTTTTTGAGTTCAATACGTTTAGGTTTATAAATCAATGTTTTGTGATGTCTTGCTAATGTCTGTGTCCTTGGCTATAAATAAAGATTATTTTCTTTAATTCAGATGAGAGGAATTGTTGTTAACTATTTGGTTAAGAGCGGAAATGCATTTTAATACAGCCCTTTTTGTATGCATTTGTACAAATTTTCCCTTAAAACAGTACCCTTAGGCGTTTGGATTGTGATAACCTGGGACAACGCTAAGGATTCGCTTGCTTTGTTCCGTACAACTCTCATTTCCGACACGTCTGAGTGACGCTTGCAAGCGTTAGTAGTTTGCCGTTGGTGCGGGAGTGGTACGAGTGTCATCGAGCGTAAGGGCGATTGTTGGCGGGTGATGTATGTTATAAACTATAAAAAAGGCGCGGACTTTTGAAGCCGCGCCTTTTTGATGGCTGTGCAATGTGTTATTTCATGTGCTCCATGAGGTAGCGGACGAAGCGTGTGTAGAGCTGGAGGGTGGTGTTGCCGCCGTAGATGCTGTGGTTGCGGTTGGTGTAGATTGCCATGTCGAATTGTTTGTTGGCTTGGACAAGGCGTTCTGCCAACTCGTAGGTGTTCTGTACGTGTACGTTGTCGTCTGCAGTGCCGTGGCAGAGAAGGAGGTTGCCTTCGAGTTGGCTGACGTAGTGCATGGGGGCATTGGTGTCGTAGCCGGAAGCATTCTCTGCGGGCGTGCGCATGTAGCGTTCGGTGTAAATGGAATCGTAGTAGCGCCAGTTGGTGACAGGTGCTACGGCGATGGCTGTAGTGAATACGTCATGTCCTTTCATGAGGCAAAGGGAGGACATGAAGCCGCCGTAGCTCCAGCCCCAGATGCCTACGTTGCGGGAGTCGATATAGTCTTGGGAGGCAAGCCATTTGGCTGCGGCAATCATATCGTCGCTTTCGATTTTGCCCAATTGCATGTAGGTGCATTTACGGAATTCTTCACCCCGGGCAGCTGTACCGCGCGGGTCTATGCAGGCAACGACGAAACCTTCTTGTGCCAAGTAGTTCAGCCAATTGAGGCTCCAGCTGTTCATGACCTGTTGGGAGTTGGGACCGCTGTATTGCGTGATGAGGAGCGGATAGCGTTTGCCGGCTTCCATGTGGACGGGTTTCATAATCCAAGCGTTGAGCATGGTCGTGCCGTCGGCTGCCGGAATTTGGATGAATTCGCGCCGGGCGATGTTGTATTCTTTCACTTTTTCAGCGACATGCTTGTTGTCTGCCAATACACGCACGGCTTTGCCTTTGGCGTTGTAGAGGGTGGTGACGGGAGGCATCTCGCTATTGGAAACTACGTTGATATAGTAGTTGAAGTTTTTGCTGAAGGAGGCTTCGTTCCAGCCTTCCACCGGGGTCAGTTTTTTCTTGACGCCTTTCAGGTTGATGCTGTAGATGTATTTTTCCAAGGGCGATTCTTCGTAAGAGGAATAATAGAACAGTTTGCGGGCTGGGTCGTAGCCGTAAAAGTCGATGATGTCGAAGTCGCCGCTGGTGATGGCTTGTTTTTCGCGTCCTGCCATATCATAAAGGTAGAGGTGCATGAAGCCGCTTTTTTCGCTCGTGATGACGAATTGGGTACCGTCGTTGAGGAATACCAGGTTGTCGAAATTGCTTTCGGCGATGTAGTATTTGTTTTCCTCGCGGTAGAGCGGGGTGGTGGTACCCACTTTGACGTTGGCAAGCAGGATTTCCATTTTATTCTGGTGGCGGTTCAGGCGGATGATGGCGAGTTTCTTCGGGTCTTTTGTCCAGCGGATGCGGGGCAAGTAGATATTTTCTTCTTCGCCGGTATCCATTTTGAGGGTAGTGCGGTCTTCAATGTCGTAGACATAGACGGAAACTTTGGAATTTTTCTCGCCTGCCTTGGGGTATTTGTAGGTGTAGTTAGAAGGGTAAAGGCTGTTTTGTTTCAAGTCGGGAGCTTGCCCTTCGAACATGTTCATTTGAAATTCGCGTACTTCGGATTCATCGAATTTGATGTATGCCAATGCGGAACCGTCCGGAGCCCATTCAAAGGCGCGGTTGAAAGCAAACTCTTCTTCATACACCCAGTCCGGTGCCCCGTTGATGATGTGGTTGAATTCGCCGTCGTAGGTGATTTGGCGTTCGGAACCGAAACGCAGGTCGTGGATAAAGATGTTGTTGTCGCGCACGAAAGCGATGCGTTGCCCGTCAGGGGAGAAGGTTGCCAATTGCTGCCTGCCTTCGCTGGAGAGGGGCTTGATTTCCTTGTTTTTGAAATCATAGATGTAATATTCGGCAGTGAATGAACGCCGGTAGATGGCTTGCTGGTTTGTGCAAAGCAGGATACGGCTTTCGTCGGCATTGAACGTATAGTCGTTGATGTAGGCGAGCGGGCAGTCTTCTATTTTCGACAAGTCGAGCAACACGCCCACCGGCAACCCGGTCTTGTAGCTGTATTTGACGATGCGGTCGCTATTGCCTTCTACGACAGTGTAGTGCTCGCCGTCATTCATGGAGCGCAGTCCGTACACGCCTTGGGTGCGGAATGTGCCGTTGACAAAGAAGTCGTTCAGACTCAATTTTTTGTCCTGTGCCTGTGTCTGTACGCATAAGGCAATGAACATGAGTAGTATTCCAGTAATTTTTTTCATATTGTTGATTTGAATTTTATTGTTTATTTCCGTGCCCAAAGGTTTGAAAAAAAAATTGCTTTTGCAAATGCTTACCTGTTAAATGGCGGGGATGGAAGCAGCTATTGTGTTTCCTTTCCTAAGAACGGTGCTGTCGCCCGTTGGAAAATGCCTTGCATCCAGGCGAGAGCCATGCCATAGTTGCTGACGGGGATGCCGGCGTCGATGGCGGGTTGCAGGCGGTTGCGGAGTTGACGGGCGGTCACCATGCAGCCCCCGCATTGGATAATCAGCGCGTAGTCCGTGAAGGGACGGGGGATGCGGTCAAGCCCGGCTATAAAATCAAATTCCAGCTGCTTGCCGGTATGCTTGCGTAGGAGGCTGGGGATTTTGATGCGCCCGATGTCTTCGCAGGAGACGTGGTGGGAGCAGGATTCCAGCATAAGAATCCGGTCGCCGTCTTGCAGGCGGGAGATATGCGGTGTGCCTTCCACGTAGCGGGCGAAGTTCCCTTTGTGGCGGGCGAAGACGATGCTAAAGCTGGTCAAGGGTATCTCCGGAGGAATTTGCCGGGCAACGATGCCAAAAACCTGGCTGTCGGTGACGGCCAAGTCCGGACGGATGGGTGTCCGGGTAAAGAATGTGGGGATTTCCTCGGGTTGCAGCACGATGCTCATGCAGTGGTTGTCGAGAATATCCCTTAGCATTTTGACTTGGGGGAGAATCAGGCGTCCGGTAGGGGCTTCTGAATCAATGGGTGTCACCAGTAGAATCAATTGTCCGGGGCGGATGATGTCGCCTAAAAGGGAGCGTTGCTTAGGCTTGCCAACTAACTGGGCGATGGCTTTCATCAAGGTTTCCCGCTCCGGTTGCAGGGTGGAGAAGGGCAAGATGTCGGCATGCCAGCGGGTTTTGATTTCGTGCCTCAGGCTTTCTGCCAATGGTTCAAGGTCTGACTGGTTGTGCAGGACGAGAAAGGGTTGTCCTGATTTTTGAAATTCTGACATCAGCTTTTCCTCTTCTTCCCCGAAACGGTTGTGGCTGATGACTAAAATGGCAGCATCTGCTTGGCGTATGGCGTCAAGGGTTTTGCCGATGCGGAGTTGCCCCAACGTGCCTTCGTCGTCGATGCCGGCAGTGTCGATGAACACGACGGAAGCCACTCCCGGTATTTCGTAGCTTTTCTTGACGGGGTCTGTTGTTGTGCCGGCAATGTCGGATACGACGGCTTTCTCTTGACCGATGATGCAGTTAATCAGGGAACTTTTTCCCGTGTTGCGCTTGCCGGCTATGACGATATGTACTTTGTCCATGGGTGCCTGAGCGTTTATTTATACATTTTGACTTCCTCTGCCGTGATGACCGGGCTGCCCAAGATAATCAGCCTTTCGATGACGTTGCGCAGCTCGCGGATGTTGCCTGTCCATTCGTAGCCCTTAAGGGTTTCTACAGCTTCGGGGGTTATTTTTTTGCGGGCAATGCCCATTTCGTTGCAGATGGTTTCGAGGAAATACTCTGTCAATTCGCCGATGTCTTCAGGGCGTTCCTTGAGGGCGGGAACATCAATGATAATGACACTCAGGCGGTGGTAAAGGTCTTCGCGGAATGTACCTTTCTTGATTTCTTCCCGCAAGTTTTTATTGGTTGCGGCAATGACACGCACATCGACATTGATGTCGCTGTCGCTCCCGATGCGGCTGATTTTATTTTCCTGCAATGCCCGCAGCACTTTGGCTTGGGCTTCGAGGCTCATGTCGCCGATTTCGTCCAGGAAAAGGGTGCCTCCGCTGGCGAGTTCAAATTTGCCTTTCTTCTGTTTGATAGCAGAAGTGAAAGAGCCTTTCTCGTGACCAAAGAGTTCGCTTTCAATCAATTCAGATGGAATTGCGGCGCAATTGACCTCAATGAAGGCTTTCTCCCTGCGGTTGCTTTTCTCGTGTAGCTGGTGGGCGACGAGTTCCTTCCCGCAGCCGTTCGGTCCTGTGATGAGCACCCTGGCGTCCGAGGGCGCAACCTTGTCGATGAGCACCCGGATGTGGTTCAAGGCTTCCGAGGTGCCAATCATTTCATATTTCTTGCTCACTTTGGTTTTCAGGGTTTGGGTTTCCTGGAGCAATTGGCTTTTGTCTGTCGCATTTTTAATGGTTATCAGGATGCGGTTGAGGTCTAAAGGCTTTTCGATAAAATCGTATGCGCCTTTTTTGATCGCCTCAATGGCGGTGTCGATGGTGCCGTGCCCCGATATCATGATGACGGAGGTAGTGGGTGCCATCTCTTTTATTTTTTCAAGCACTTCAATGCCTTCTATTTTTGGCATTTTGATGTCGCAGAATACGACCTCCGGTTTCTCTCTTTTTACTGCCACAAGTCCTTCCATGCCGTTCTCTGCCACTGACACTTCGTGCCCTTCGAAGGCAAGAATGTCCTTCATGGAATTGCGGATGCTTTTCTCGTCGTCAATTACAAGTATTTTTGCCATGGTTGTTTTTTTAGTTTCGCAAAAATAAAAATAAATGTGAAGACGAAAAAGGAATATCCCAAAATGTATGCGGATTCCAAATTGTTTTCTTAGTTTTGTGAGAATTAAAATGAACAACAAGTGAAAAGCGGATTTATGAAGAGACTGTGTATTTTTCTGTTTGCCCTCCTTTTTATCCTGCCGGAAGGAATGGGGCAGCGCAAGAAGGTAGGGCTTGTATTAAGCGGCGGCGGGGCAAAAGGCGTGGCGCACATTGGCGTGTTGAAAGTCTTGGAAGAGGCTGGCATCCCGATTGACTACATCTCCGGCACGAGTATGGGCGCCATCATTGGCGGGCTGTATGCCGTGGGCTACGACGCGAAGACGCTGGACAGCCTGGTGCGCGTGCAGGATTGGACGTCCCTGTTGAGCGACAAGGTCTCGCGCAATTACCTGCCTTTTTACAAGAAGCGCTCCACGGAAAAGTACCTGTTTTCCTTGGCTTTTTCGGGCAGGGACGGTTTCAAATTGCCCGCAGGCTTTGTGGAGGGCAACAGCATCTACAACTTGTTCTCTGACTTGACCGTCGGTTACCACGACTCGATTTCGTTTCGGGACTTGCCGATTCCTTTTGCCTGCGTGGCTGCAAACATGGTCGATGGCTCCGAAGTGGTCATGGACAGCGGCGTTTTGCCCTTGGCAATGCGGGCAAGCATGGCGATACCCGGCGCTTTTGAACCGGTGTATCTCGACAGCATGTTGCTGGTCGATGGGGGCATCTCCAATAACTTCCCGGTGGATGTGGCGAAAGACATGGGGGCAGAAATCACGATAGGCGTGGATTTAAGCACAGGCTTGAAGGATGTCGAAGGCTTGGATAATATTACCGGCATGGTTAATCAGCTGGTGGCTTTTATGGGAATGCAGAATTACCAGAAGAACAAAGAGTCGGTCGATTTGTACCTGAACCCCGGTTTGCAGGGCTATTCGGCGGCAAGTTTTACCTATGAAGCCATCGACACCATGATTTTGAGGGGGGAGCGTATTGCCCGTGCCAATTGGGATAAAATCATGGCTTTGAAAGAGGAATTGGGCTTGGAGGACGAGCAGCCCGTGTCGCCTTCCAAATTGGCAGTCATGGAAAAAGACACTTTGCAAATCGGCGAGGTGGCAATTCAAGGCATGCGCGACAAGGATAAAAGGTGGTTGCAACGCCGTTTGCACATCCGGGAAAATGCACCTTTGACGAAGGCGAAGTTGAACGAGTCGCTGACTTCGCTGTATGGGACGGGGGCTTTTACGTCGGTCAATTATTCGCTCACCGGCAGCGACCCTTATAAACTGACCTTGGACGTGAGGGAAAAACCGGGCAGTTCGCTGAGTTTCGGTTTCCGTTTCGATTCGGAGGAGATGGCATCCATCCTCTTGAACCTGACATTTAGCCACCGCTCCCTGCGGGGTTCGACGGTATCCCTGACGGGACGTTTGAACAAAAATCCATACGTCCAATTGGATTATTCTTTCGGCACAGCCTTCCTGCACCGGGTGGGCGTGTCCTACCTCTATCGCTACAATGACTTCAATTTGTATCGAAAGGGGAAGCGGTTCGACAACCTGATTTTCAATTATCATCGGGGAGAAATCAATGTTTCGGATGTAAACCTGCGCAATTTCAATTTCCTTGCAGGTCTCCGTTATGAGTATTTTGACTTGAAATCCAATTTCTACAACACGGATTATAATATAGATGAAAATGCTTCCTATGGTTTTATCAGCTATTTCGTGTCCACTTCTTTTGAGTCGTTCGACAGGCGTTACTATCCGAACAAAGGATTGTCCTTCCGGGCAGAGTATGCTTTGCATACTGATAACTTTGCCACTTATAATAATGACGTGCCTTTTTCCTCCCTGATGTTCGACTTTCAGCCTGTCGTTCGCCTGACGAACCGCATTTACCTCTTGCCTGCGCTCTATGGGCGGATATTGATTGGCAACAACGTTGCCTTGCCTTATATGAACCTGATGGGAGGGGAGGTCTTTGGGCGATACATGAACCAGCAACTGCCTTTCTATGGCGTTCACAATATGGAAATATTTGACAACAGCCTGATTGTGGTGCGTCTGAGTGCGCGGCAACGGCTTTGGCGGCGCCATTACCTGACTATTTCAGGCAATTACGCCAAGCAGTCGGGTAATTTCTTTGACATCCTGAAAGGCGGTGACATTCTGGGAGGCGGGCTTACTTATGCGTACAATAGCCTCATTGGTCCCATCAGCCTGACGTTCGACGGTTCCAATTGGACGCGCAGCGGGATAGGGGTCTATTTCAATATGGGTTTTTATTTTTAATTTTTGAGAACGATGCAAAGAGTGAATTTCAATATCGCAGCAATATTATTGACAATTCTCCTGTCATTCTCAGCCTGCCAAGAAAGGGTGGTCTACCAGCGGGCTGAAGGGCAGGTATATGGGACAGTGTACCACATTACCTACCGTTCGCCCGAGGATTTGCACCCGGGCATCCGGGTGGCGATGCAACGGGTGGATACTTCTTTGTCCATGTTTAATCCTTCTTCCGTCATTTCGCGCATCAACCGCAACGAGAGTTGCCGGACGGACAGCCTTTTTCGGCAGGTTTTCCGCTTGGCTCAACAGGTGAACCGCGAGAGCGGCGGGGTATATGACATCACGGTAGCCCCCTTGGTCAATGCCTGGGGCTTTGGGATTCAGAAAGGAGCTTTCCCCGATTCGGCGCGTATTGACTCTTTGCGCCGCTTGGTGGGCATGGAGAAAATCACCCTCCGGGGGGATAGTTTGGTGAAGCAGATGCCGGGCGTGCAGCTCGACGCGAGTTCCATTGCCAAAGGTTTGGGCGTGGATTTGGTTGCCGCTTATCTGGAAAGCCGGGGCGTGACAGATTACATGGTGGAAATTGGCGGGGAAATCCGCCTGCGGGGACAGAGCGCGCAGCAACGTCCTTGGCGCATTGGCATTGAGCGTCCGGTGGACGATTCCCTGGCTCAGTCACGGGATTTGCAGATGGTGCTGGCATTGGATTCCGGGGCTTTGGCGACTTCCGGCAATTACCGCAACTTTTACATCCGGGACGGCAAGAAATACAGCCACACGATTCATCCCCGCACCGGCTATCCTGTGCAGTCCGATGTATTGAGTGCTTCCGTTTATTCTGTCGTTTCCTGCATGAAGGCGGATGCATACGCCACGGCATTCATGGGCATTGGTTTCGAGGCGGCGAAAACGCTCATCGATGCCGATCCGGAGATGGAAGGCTGCTTGATATACGAAGATGCCGGGACTTTGAAAGTATGGATTTCAGAAGGCTTGAAAGCCAAAGTCCTCCAGCAGGAGGAATGACCTGTAACGCAATGGAATATGAAAAGGGCGGTCTTGTTGATATTATTCCTGTTCTTTGCGGAAGCATTGCTGGCACAAGAAGCCGGACACTTCCCCCGACAAGACTCATTGCCCGCCGATACCGTGGAGGAGCGCGTGCCTCCCATGACCGTCCGCCGCTACCGGGGGCAATACATCATGAAGCCGCTGAAAGTGGCAACCCCTGCCGGCGCCTCCAGCCTTGCCTTCCTGCCCGACAGCTTGATACGCGATACCCTCCAATATGAATATACCAAAATCAAGGCGCTTGCCGACCGCAACCGCCTGACGCGTGAGTTGTACAAGATGTTTTTTATCAATCCTTCGGGCAAGAATCCGGCTGTCCTTCAGACACAAAACAGCGAGGAACGTTTTGAACGCTATGCCGACAAGATGATACTGGGCATTTCTGTGAAAATCCTGCCCCCTTACAGCGGCAGCATTTACGATTCGGCATACGTGGAGAGCGATATTGCCTGGTGGAAAAATGTTGTGAACAAAACCCATATCGGCACCACCGAGCGGGTGATTCTCCGCCAGCTGACCCTCAAGCCGGGCATGGCGTTGCGCCCCTTTGAACTGGTGCAGAACGAGATTCTATTGCGCAACCTGGATTACATCGATGATGCTACGATAAACGTTGTTCCCCTCCTTGCCGATACGAATACGGTGTATTTGGAGGTCGTCTGCAAGGACGAGCTTTCATGGCGCGGCTCGGTGGAGACCAACTTCCTGAATAGTTTTTCCATCGGCGTGGGCAACAGGAACTTTTTTAAACTGGGACACATCATCGACTACGAGTTCAGCCATCGCGGCACGCGGGACAAAAAGTGGGGCAATATCCTCGAATACAAGGCAAACAGCCTCTGGGGCACACACATCGACGTGCGGGGCTATTACCGCAATGACGACGACGAGAAGCAGCTCCGTGTGGATATCGAACGCCAATTCCTCACGTCGCGCATGAAATGGGCAGGCGGCATTTCCGCCGGCAGGGTATGGTATTCGGATGATTTGCCCGACCGCACGGTGAGCCGCCTCGAAGAACTGTTCAACTATCATTACCAAGATTTATGGATAGGGCGCTCTTTCCGCCGCCCTACGCGCTACCGCTACAATCGCAACATCTACCTGACAGGGCGTTTTTTCACCACCTTTTTCAACAACCGCCCGGAGGTGAACAACGACACAAACCATTTGTACTACAACCGGATGAATGTGCTTAGTACGATTGCGTACGCCAAAATCAAGTACTACAAGGCGAACCTCATTTACGATTTCGGGCGCACGGAAGACATCCCTGCCGGCTTGCTGCTGAAACTGACCGGTGGTTATGAATGGAACGAATACAACAATTATGCCTATGTGGCTGCAGAGGCGCAGTATTCGCATTTTGACCGCTTTACCGAGCGTTACTATGCTTTCCACGCTGCCCTCGGTTCTTATCTGAACATGAAGCGTTTCGAACGGGGAGTCCTGGAAGTCGGCGGCAGCCACATCAGCAACCTTTGTACGTGGGGCAGCCTGCGCTACCGTTTCTACAATGACTTCCGCTACATCCGGGGCATCCGCCGCTACCCGGCAGATTACCTCTACATGGAAGACCGCGATATCCGTGGCTTTTCCTCCGATTCCCTGCGTGGCAAGCAGAAGGTGGCAATATCCCTGGCGACCACTGTCTTCCTTCCCTTTATCACCAAAGGGTTCCGCACGGCTCTTTCTGCCTACGTGGATGCCGGATTGATAGCCCCCGACGGCGAGAAGTTATTCCGGCAGCCCGCTTATTGGGGCATCGGGGTTGCCCTCAATCTCCGCAACGACAATGTCGTCATCAAAAATATATGCTTCCGCTTCACCTTTTATCCCACCCTTCCCGTTGATGGCAGCAGTGCCCAAGCCACCATGACCGACGGCATGGGGCGCGATTTTTATGATTACCGCGTCTCGAAACCTCAGGTAATCCAATATGAATAGTTCCTCTCTTGCACTCCTTTCTGCCTTTCGGTGTTAGTGGCTTGTGTGGTTGTGTCCCCTGTAAAACGGGCTATGGACAAACCCGGCTTTCGGTCTGTTCCCGTGTCACCCTCCATTCACCTTTCATGCTTCTTTCTTCCTGGGCTCATTCAGACCGAAGTTGAACCTAAGTTGAACTTGAGTTGAACCTGAATTGTTCCCTGAACAGACTGTGAGCAGATGCCCAAGAGCATGGGAATCCCTTGGGCATCGGATGTCGCGGCTTATCTTTCGTGGAGTATGAACTCGATGTGCCCGGCGTTTATCAATTGTTCGTGGGTGAGGCGGAAAGCCTTGCAGGGCTTGCCGTCCAAACGCACTTCGCGGATGTAATTGGCAGACGGTGCCGGGCGTTTGGCTTCGATGACCAGTTCTTCGTGCGGGTAATAGCGCGGGTCGAGGCGGAGGGTCACTTTGTCGAACGCCGGGGTAGTCAGGGTGTATTCCGGCAAGCCCGGGCAATCAGGGTAGAAGCCGAGCATGCTGAAAATCGCCCACGTAGACATGGTGCCCGTGTCGTCATTGCCGGGAATGCCGTCGGGGGTTGTCTTGAAATATTCTTTCAGGAGGCGGGTCACTTGTTGCTGGGTGCGCCATTCCTCGCCTTTGAAATAGCTGAACAGGTAGGGGTAGGCGATGTCCGGTTCGTTGGCAGGGTCATAAAGCCCTTCGTCGAATACGCGCTGGAGCTTGTCCACAAAGGCTTTTTTGCCTCCCATCAGGCGGGTCAGCCCGGCGATGTCGTGGGGGACATAGAAGGTGTAGTTCCAGGCATTGCCCTCGTGGAAGCCGGGACACGGCTCAAAGTTTGCGCCTTGCATCGGGTCGAAGGGTGCATAAAACGTGCCGTCCGGGAGTTTCGGGCGGAGCATTTTGTATTCCGGGCAGAAATAATGGCGGTAGCCCAGCGAGCGTTCGTAGAAGAGTTTGGCGTCTTCGGTTTTTCCCAGGGCTTTTGCCAGGCGCGAGAGGGCAAAGTCGGCAATGTAATATTCCAAGGCGTGCGACACGGAATTGTCGTATTGTTCGCGCAGGGGCACATAGCCCAGGTGGAAATAGTCGTCGGCATCCGGGCGCATGAGGTTCTCGGCGCCGGGGGCGGTGGCGGATTTGCGCATCGCTTTGTAGGCAGTCTCGATGTCGAAGTCGCGCAATCCTTTCATCCAAGTGTCCACGATGACGGGGATGGCGGGGTCGCCTTCCATGGTGAGGGTTTCGCGTCCGTAGAGTTCCCATTTCGGCAGCCAGCCGTGCTCGCGGTACATGTCAATCATGGTGCGCACCATGTCGAGTTGCCGGTCGGGGAAGAGCAGGGTCATGAGTTGGTGGACGTTGCGGTAGGTGTCCCAGAGGGAGAACACGGTGTAGCGCCTGCCGTCCGTCGTGAGGATTTCGTTGCTCTCCATGGCGGGATACTCGCCATTCACGTCGTTGAGGATGTTGGGATGGATGAGGAAGTGGTAGAGTGCGGTGTAGAGGACGGTGCGCTGGTCGTCTGTGCCACCTTCCACGCGGACACGCGAGAGGTCGTTGCGCCATGCTGTCCGCGCGGCTTCATGCAAGTCCTCAAAGCTGCGTCCTGCTTGTTCGGCGTCCAGGTTCTCGCGGGCATTCTCGATGCTGACGAACGATACGCCGATGCTGACTTCAATCGCCTCGCCTTCGTCGGTGTCGAAGGTAAACCAGGTGCCGATGTCGTCACCGCTCATTTCTTTCAGGTAGGAGGTGTAGATTTTCCGCTTGCCGGCGGTGGAGTCCCATTGTGCCTCGACGGTCATGGGGCGCATCTTTTTCCAATAGCCTCGATCGCGGGGCTGTTTGTCGATGCGCATGACGAAATAGATGGGGAAAACGCTTTGCGGGTTATAGCAGAATGTGCCCAGCAGCTTGCTGCCCTCGATTTCCCGGTCGTTCACGAAGCGCACGGTGGCGCCGCTCTCGTTGGTCAGTCCCTCGCCAAGGTTCAGCAGGATGTTGCCTTGCCCGGCGGGAAACGTGAAACGTGCCCGCCCTGTGCGTGGCGTGGCGGTCACTTCCGTGCGGATGCCGTATTTGGTCAATACATTGGAGTAATAACCCGGCGAGGCTTGCTCGTCGGTGTAATGGCTGCCATATTCCAGGTAGTCTACTTTCAGGTCGCCTGCCGTGGGCATGAGGAGCAAAGAGCCGAGTTCGGGGCATCCCACGCCGCTGAGGTTCACGTGGGAGTAGCCTGTGAAGAAGACATTGGTGTGTTCGTAGGAGGTAGACCACCAACGTCCGTCTTTGTCGCGGTTGCCTTCTACGTCGCCCATGACGTTGAAGGGGACAACGGACATCATGCCCTGCGGGCATATCGCGCCGGGATGGGTTGTGCCGTAATTGGTCGTGCCGATAAACGGGTTCACGTAATCTACAGGGTCATAGTCTGCCGCAGCCGTTTGGGCTTGGGCGGGAAGGACGGCGAGCAGGAGGGCTGCCGCTTGCAGTAAATGTCTTTTCAGTGTGGAGAATCTGTTCATGTTGAATTGGGTTATATGATTATCATTTCCTTTCATTTTTTCTTCCCCCTCATTCGTTCAAGCGGATTTATAATCCGCTTGTTATGAGTCAGGGAATTTTAAATTCCCTTGTCATTCTCCCGCCGGATTGCAAATCCGGCGGAACGGTTAAATATTATGTTTTTTTTCATACTCCCTCCCGGCTGCGCCGTACTCCCCCTATCTTAGGGGGAGAGTTGGATTCCCTCGTCTTGGGGATGAGGGATTGTGTGTCGGGAAGCTCCTCCCCTAAGATAGGGGAGGTGGCAGCGTAGCTGCCGGAGGAGTATGATGGTCGTTCAGTCATATTTATTTTACAATGATTTCATCGGTGAATACCCAGCCGCCGTATTGCTGCCCGGAGCGTGCTTCGTAGCGGATGTAGCGGGCTTTTGCATCGCCTTGCCAGCCGTAGGTCTTGAAGCATACGGGCTGGTTGCGGTCGACATCTTGCGTGTAGCGTGCCAGTTCGGTATATGCCTTGCCGTCCTCGGAGGCGGAGATGACCACTTCGCAGGGGAGGTAGACTTCCGGTCCGGTGACTTGAATAAAGTCCGCTTCGATGCTATGGATGTCAGCCACTTCCTCCAAATCGACCACCACGTCCATGCGCTGCGAGGAAATGAATCCCTGCCATGCGCCGTCGGAATAAGTCCAGTCGCCCCGCAACCCGTCGGTGAGTGTCTTTTCGCCTTGGGCGGCGTAGGTGGCATTATAGGGCGCGTTGTAGACGACCGGTTTCCCCAATGCCTTGTGGGCGACGGGGGTGAGGGCTTCCGGGCGTCTGCCGGCTTCGTTCTTCAGGTCAAAGGGATGGTATCCGTTTGCCTGCAGCCATTCCACAGCCTGCAAGGCGCGGGCATGGAAGCCGGGATAGTCTTTCCGTTCGGGCTGGCTCCACCCGGTCTCGGCAATGGCAAGGATGCGGGGGTACATCATGTATTCGTATTGTTCGTCGCCGGGAATGTATTCCGCCCAGAGGTTGCCTTGGATGCCATAAACCAAGCGGCTTTCTTCTGCCGTCAATTCTTGGGGCACGGGGTCATACGAATAGACTTTTTCCAAAGGCAGGTAACCGCCCATCGCTTCGGGCTGTGTGAGGGGCGCGTCTTGATAGGTGTCGAGATAGCAATAGGCACCGGGGGTCATGACGGTTTTCTGACCGGCACGCACTGCTTTGATGCCCCCTTCCTCGCCACGCCAGGACATGACGGTGGCATTGGGTGCCAAGCCGCCTTCGATGATTTCATCCCAGCCGAGGAGTTGCCGCCCGTGGGCATTCAGGAAGCCTTCGATGCGGTGAATCAGGTAGCTTTGCAACTCGCTGGTCTCTTTCATGCCTTCCTGTTCCATGCGGGCTCGGCATTTGGGGCAGGATTCCCAGACTCTGCGGTTGGCTTCATCCCCGCCGATGTGGATGTATTCCGAGGGGAAGAGCGCCATGACTTCTGTCAGGACGTTTTCAAGAAAGGTGAAAGTCTCTTCGTTGCCGATGCAGAACTCGCCGCTCGTATAGGGTTTGCCGCTGCAAGCCAGGGTGGGATAAGCTGCCAATACTTCCTCTGAATGTCCCGGCATTTCGATTTCGGGAATGACGGTGATGTGCCGTTCGGCAGCATACGCTACGATTTCGCGGATGTCCTCCTGGGTGTAATAGCCGCCGTATGCGCCGGGTGTCCCCGCCTCGCAGTATTGCCGCTTGCCTTCGCCCTGCCACCAGTCTTTCCACCGTTCAGCGGGTCGCCACGCGCCCAATTCCGTCAGGCGCGGGTATTGCTTGATTTCGATGCGCCAGCCTGCGGCATCCGTCAGGTGCAGGTGCAGGCGGTTGATTTTATAGCGTGCCAAGGCATCTATCTGTTTCAAGACAAACTCCTTGGAGCGGAAATGGCGCGACACGTCCATCATGAAGCCCCGGTAGGCGAAGCGGGGCGCGTCTTGGATGGTGGCTGCCCGGACGGTGCCCGTGGTTTGCCCCGCAGGCTCTATCCATTGCAGGAGGGTTTGCAGCCCGTAGAACAAGCCGGCAGAGGTTCCGGCTTCAATGACAACGCCTTTGGGGTTGATGTTGAGGGCATAGCTCTCGTCCCCGCCTTCCTGTGCCGTCGGCGTGATTTTCAGGGTAATGCCGCCTTCAGCTCCGGTCTCTTCTTGCAACTCGCCGTTGAACGGGGCGGGCAGGCTTTGCAGATAAGCCGCCATGCGGCTTTTTTCCTCGCCTTGCAGGTTGGTGTAGAGCGGCGTATTTTCTTTTATCGGGAAATACCCTTCTTCTTCCGTGATGCTTTGCGGGTAGGGAATGACTTTTACGTCAGTCTCTTGGTTGCACCCCCATCCGAGGAGGAGCAGCCCTAAAATCGGGATAATGTGTTTGATGCGATACATGTGCAAAGTTATTTTAATGTGCCCCATTCCGTGGGCTGGTTTGTCATGACAAATTCCAATGTCCCGCCTGCCATCAGCGCCTCGTGCGTGAAGAACGGTGTTTCCAGCGGTTTGCCGTTCAGCGTGGCAGACTGGATGTATTTGTTCCCCGGCGCATTGTTCCGGGCGACGATGCGGAATGTCTTCCCTTCAGGCAAGTGGAGGGTTGCGGCATCCAGCAGCGGGCGTCCGATGGAATAGATGGGGCGTCCCGGGCAAGGTTGGTAGAAGCCCATGGCGTTCAGGATGTACCATGCCGACATCTGCCCGCAGTCCTCGTTCCCCGACAGCCCGTCCGGCGCATTCCGGTATTGGGAATGTAGCACGGTGTCTACCAATGCCTGCGTTTTCCAAGGTTGCCCGACGTAGTTATACAGGTGAAGGATGTGGTGGCTTGGCTCATTCCCGTGGGCGTATTGCCCGATGAGTCCGGAAATGTCTGCCGAAACCAAGTCGCCTTCCAGCGAGGAGTCTGCCAGGAATAAAGAATCCAGGCGTTGGATGAAAGCCTCCCTGCCGCCCATCAATTCTACCAGCCCGTCAACGTCGTGCGGCGCAAACCAAGTCCATTGCCAGGCGGTGCCTTCGCAATAATCGTCTGAACGGTGGTTGCTGGAACGGGGGTGGAATGGCGTGCGCCAAGCTCCCCGGCTGTCCTTGCCCCGCATGAATCCGGTTTCGGCATCGTAATAATTCCGGTAGTTGAGGGCGCGTCCTGCATACAACTCTTGGGTGGCAGTGTCCCCCAAGGCTCCTGCCAATACGCTGATGCACCAATCGTTGTAGGCATACTCCAATCCTTTGGCGACAGACTCGTGTTCCGTGTCGCAGGGGATATAGCCCAACGTGTTTTTATAATATTTGGAGGTGGTCATCAATGCGTTGTGTATCAAGTAGGGGGTCGTGGCTATCGGGCGCACCGTGTCGTATTCCGCGCTGCGGAGACACGCCTCCAGTGCCAGCTGTGCATCGAAATCCCGGCAGCCTTTCATGTAGGCGTCTACGATGACAGGCACGGCGTGGTATCCAATCATCGTGCCCGTGTAGTTTCCTGCCAGTTCCCACATGGGCAGGATGCCTCCTTCTTGGTATTGCCGCAGCAGGGCTTGTATGAAGCGCCCGTTCTCTTCTGGGTCGATAATCGTCAGTAAGGGATGCAATGCCCGGAAAGTGTCCCACAATGAGAAGATGGTGTACATCGGGCTTCCCGCCTCAGCCTGCCGCACTTGCCGGTCTATCCCCCGGTACCGCCCGTCCGCGTCTGTGAAGAGGGCAGGGGAGAGCCCCGTGTGGTAGAGGGCGGTGTAGAATGTGTGCTTGGTTGCTTCGTCAGTAGTTTCTATGTCAATTTTTCCCAGGTATCCGTTCCATGCCTTGCGGGCGGCTGTACGGATGTTGTCAAAATCCCAGCCGGGAATCTCGCTTAAATTCTTTTGTGCCCCTTCCTCGTCTACTGCCGAAATGCCCACTTTCACCAGCACTTGTTCCCCTTCGCCCGTCTCAAAACGCAGCATTGCTTTTTTGACCGTCGGTACAAATTGCCCGTTTGCCCCCGGCACTGAGTCTGAAAGCACCGTGGCTTCGAAGGGTTTTGAGAATACGGCATAGAAGTACACGTCGTGCCGCCAAGCCCAGCCATTTGTGTTTTTGTGTCCGCAGAGGGTGCTGTCGTTCAGGATGCGCAGCGTGAGGGTGCGGTTGCGCTGGTTTTGGAGCGAATAGTCCAAGTCGAGGATGATGCCTGCCTCCGTGCTCTCCGGGAAGGTATAACGGTGCAGGGCTGCCCGTGCCGTGGCGGTCAGTTCTGCCTGTATTCCATAGCGGTCTAAGAATACGGAATAATATCCCGGCTCCGCCACTTCCCGCTCATGCGAAAAGGCGGAGGCGTATGGCAGCGTCTGCCGTTGTGTCCCGTCGTCCTCTGCCAGCAATTCCACTTGTCCCGTCACCGGCATCAGCAGCACATCCCCGTAATCGCCGCATCCTGTGCCGCTGAGGTGTGTGTGCGAAAATCCGTTGAGGGTCGTGTCTGCATAATAATAGCCGGAGCAGGCGTCCCATTGGAAAATCCGTGTGTCGGGGCTGGGTTGTATCATCCCGTGGGGCACCACTGCCCCCGGATAGGTGTGCCCGTGCCCGCCGGTTCCTACCATCGGATTGACATACCGGGCATAATCCTGCCCTACATTCTCTTGGCTGCATCCTGCCCCCAGAAGCAGGCATCCCGCCATCATCCCTAAAATCCCTAACCTTTTTTTCATCTGTGTCGTCATTAATCGTTCATCGTTAATCATTCATCCTTCATCGTAAATCCCTCATACTCCCTCCCCCCTTCGGGGTACTCCCTCTATCTTAGAGGGAGAGCTTAAAATCCTGTCACTTAACTCCTCCCCTAAGATAGGGGAATATGGCGTTTAAGCGAGCGCAGAGAGGAAACTGGTTTCCACTATGCCGAGCGTAGCCATTTCGAGGCGAAGCCTCAACTGGCTGCGAAGCAGACGGAGGAGTATGATTTCATTCATCGTTAATCGTTCATCGTTAATCCTATATGCTTTATTTTTATCTCCGGCGTTTCCCCTTTCCAAATTCCCGGTGCAGTAATCACCACCGTCTTCCTTTCCCCCGGCAGCAGGTCGAAAAAGTTATCACTAAACTGTGCCCCCTGTATCCCCACTTCCAGGAACACGCTCTTCACCAGCTTCTTCGAACTGAGCGTCACGATGCACCGCCCGGTTTCCCCTTTCACTTTGAACTGTACTTCCGCATCCGGCAATTGCAAATCTTTTGTCGGCACAAAGTAATACACGTTCTCCGCTACCGTCTTGCCCTGCTTGTCTTTCAGCGTGGCTTTTAGGAAGCAGCGGTTTTTCGCATCGCCCGGTGCCCATTCGTCTGCCGTCGTGCAGTATGCCGTCACATTGCTGTTTGCCGGGATGTCTGTCTTTACAACCGTCCGTTTGCCTCGCTTCCCGTTGAAATCCACCGCTTCCAACGCCAGCGTAGCTCCCGGGATTTCCTCCAGTAGGTCAGAGAATACATGCACCCGCAGGCTGTCCCCTTCCTCGAAGAGATTCAGGTACACCGGTGCAAACGCCCGTCGCGCCTCATAATGCAGTGCCTTCCAATTCCCATAATAGTCGATGCCTGACCACGACACCACTGGCCAACTGTCGTTCAATTGCCAATACAGGCTGCCCATGCAGTAGGGGCGGAACCGCCGGTGCGCCTCAATGCAATGCCGGATGCCCTGCCCTTGCAGCACAAGCCCCACGTACACGAAGTCCTCAAACCGTTCCGGCACTTGGAAATACCGCTCCATGCTCTTTCGTATCAAGCTGTTGCCCGTCGTGCTCTTCTGGTGTGCCCGCATGACTTCCGACTCCAGCGCGTAATCCTCCGGCGCGGCGAAGGTCGCGATGGTCTTCATCTCCGGCAAGGATTGGAATCCGTATTCGCTGATAAAACGTCCCGGTTCCTCGTCTGCCGACTCGAAGGGCTTTTCCCCGTACCACGTGCCCCAATTATGGCTGTCGCCGATGCGCCACGTCTCCGGACGCCCCCAATTCGCGCAGTAAGGCGAGGTGTGGATGTAGAAATGTCCCTTGTCCCAGCGTGCCACCTGTGCCGGCAGCACTTCTTCGAAAAGTAGGTGGTAATCTTCCAAGAAGCGGTTGTATACCTCCGGGCTGAACCGTTTTTTCCATCCCCAATACTTGATGCCTTCCGCCACCTCGTTGTTCCCGCACCACATCGCGAGGCACGCATGCCCCCGCAGCCGTTTGATGTTGTACTCCGCCTCCGCCTCCACGCGCTTCAGGAATACCGGGTCGGCGGGATAGGTCGTGCATGCGAACATGAAATCCTGCCACACCAATATCCCGTTCTCGTCTGCCAGCTCGTAAAACAAATCGTCTTCATATACCCCGCCTCCCCACACGCGCACCATGTTCATGTTCGCCTCCCGGATGCTGCGGAACAGTTCCCGGTATTGCGCTTCCGTCACCTCCGGCAACAACGGGGACATCGGGATATAATTCGCCCCCTTCGCAAACATCGGCACTCCGTTCACCTCGAAGTAAAAGCTTTCCCCCTCAGCGTCCGTCTCGTTCACTACCCGCACGGTCCGCAGCCCCACGCGCCGGTGCTCTTCTGCCACCGTCACCCCTTCGCACTTCACCGTTGCCGTGAAATCATAGAGCGTCGCCTTCCCCCAGCCGTTCGGCATCCAGAGTTCCGGCTTGTCAATCTGCGCCTCAATCGCCACCTCGTTCTTGCCCTGCTTGAGGGTTGTTTGCTGCCGCACGCTTCCTATCGTCTTGCCTCCTATGCTGTATTGCACCTCCACTTCTGCCTCTACCTCTGCTTTTGCCGATTTTCCTGCCGGGTGTATAATCTCCAATTCGTTGCTCACCGTCGCCTGCTCTGCGTCCACGCTCACTTGCCGCACGTAGAAATCCGTGATGGCAGCCTCGTCGTACAGTTCCAGTCGTGCCTCCCGCCACACGCCGCTCGTCGCCATTCGTATTCCCCAGTCCCAGCCGTAGCTGTACGGCGCTTTGCGGCTGAACACGCTCACCCGCCGTTCCGCGTGGTCGTTGTCCGCCGGGTACTCGAACCCGTTCGTTTCCCATTGCGGCAGCGTCATCCGGATGGGGGAGTGGAACACAATGTACAGCCGGTTCTCTCCCTCCTGCAACATTTCCCTCACCGGTATCCGATAGCCCACGAACATGTTGTCTCCCCGCAGCACCAATGCCCCGTTCAAGTACACGTCCGCGTAGGTGTCCAGTCCCTCGAACACCAAATCCGCTCCCGTCCTTTCTGCCTGTTCCCGGGTCAGCGTGAACGTAGTCCGGTAATGCCAGTCATGCTCTTCCACCCATTGTATCTTCTCCTCGTTCTTCCCGTAGAAAGGGTCGGGCAATAATCCGTGCCTCAACAAATCCCCATGCACTGTCCCCGGCACCTCCGCCGTCCGCCATTCCCCTTTGCCTTCTTCCGCAAACGTCCATCCATCTTTCAGGGCAATCCACTCCGGCGCGGCAACACCTTGCCCCGCCGCACTTATCGCCCAGCTAAGTAATAAAGTGATAATAAAATATTTCATGCCGTAAAACTTATAATTCTTTGACTACTTCTTTCTATCACGTCTGCAAAGATAAGTTAAACAGGCGTTTTTTGCAAGTATTGCAGTAAAAATGTCACAGAAAACCGGTCTATATCTAACATGTAGTATATCAATGACATAAAGTATATAATTTGATTGCCGATGTACTTTATTTCCAATTCATCTTCATTTTAAAATGGTCATAAAATGGAATTAAAACGAAGATGAAATGGAGATGCTTGCTTTATGTTATTGATTAGACGCGGGTTAGATACCCATTTGATAGAAGTTTGGATTTTAGGGTTCCGGACTCAGTTATTCTTGGGACTCAATAGATTGGGCAGTTCGTAGACTTGGCGTTTGATTTCGGCTGCCCATTCGAGGGGCTTGCGGCTTTTGTCGAGGCTTTGCCAGGGGATGGGCTTTCCGATGTAGAGGGTGAAGTGCTGTCCGATTTTCTTGAAGGTTTCGTCCGGCAACCAGAGCATTTCGAGGTTGGCTTTCAGGTGGATGCGCTTCCGGAAATTCGCAAGGTTGTAGAAAAAGTCGGAGTTTTTCCCTGAAAAGAAAATGGGCACGATGTCGCGTTGGTATTGCACGGCTTTGGTGACGAAGCTCTTTTGCCAGGTGAGGTCGCATATTTTGCCTTTGATTTTGCGGCTGCACAGCCCGGCTGGGAACATAATCATCTGGCAGGACGAGGCGTATGCCTCTTCGATGGCAGCGGCGGCTTCCCGCGCCATTGCCCCGTGTTTGTTGACGGGGAGGAAGATGTTGTTCAGGTTTTTCAGGTTCAGGAGCAGGTCGTTGACCGGGAATTTCAGGTCGGGATAGCGCTTGCCGAGGAAGGAGATGAGTATCACGCCGTCCGGTCCTCCCAGCGGGTGGTTGGAGGCAAAGATGTAGCGTCCTTCAGGCGGGGGGAGGTTTTCTTCGCCCCGCACATCGTAGGTCACGCGGAGGTATTCCATCATGCCGTCCGCAAAGTCCAGCCCTTTGCGGTCGCCGTATTTTTCGATGAATTCGTTGATGCCGTTCTGGTGTATCAGGCGTTTGAGGAACGAATAGACAAAGCCCGGAATCATCCGTGCTACCCGTGGGTTTTTGTTTTTGAATACCTGTTCGATGTAAATCGGTTTGACGCGCTCGTTATTTTCCATATCTTTTGGTTTGATTGGGCAAAGTTAATACAAAAATGTTTTTGTCGGTTGGATAATTCGTTTTATCTTCGCTGCACAATAAAATGGGAATGATGAAACAGAATTTATTTGTCCGCTCGTTTCTCCTGGCAATGGGGATGGCGGTGGCAGTGCCTGTGCAGGCGCAGAAGAAGACGATTTACCACAAGGATTGGATTGATTTCAATAAGAACGGCGTGAAGGATGTCTACGAGGACCCCGCGCAGCCCGTGGAGAAGCGGGTGGAAGACTTGCTTTCGCAAATGACTGTCGAGGAGAAGACTTGCCAGCTGGCAACGCTTTACGGCTATGGGCGCGTGCTGCGCGATTCGTTGCCTGTGGACGGCTGGAAGGAGGAAATTTGGAAGGACGGCATCGCGAATATCGACGAGATGCTCAACGGTGTGGGCGGGCGTTCTGTGCGGGTGGAGGAGTTGCTCTATCCGTTCAGCAACCACGCGGAGGCTATTAATAAGGTGCAGCGTTGGTTTGTGGAGGAGACCCGCTTGGGGATTCCGGTGGATTTCAGCAACGAGGGCATTCATGGGCTGAACCACACGAAGGCTACGCCGCTCCCTGCCCCGATTGGCGTCGGCAGCACGTGGAACCGCGATTTGGTGCGCCGTGCGGGGGAGATTGTCGGGCGCGAGGCGCGGGCTTTGGGGTATACCAATGTTTATGCCCCTATCCTTGACGTGGTGCGCGATCCGCGTTGGGGGCGCACGCTGGAATGTTACGGCGAAGACCCTTATCTGATTGCGGAACTGGGCATTGAGATGGTGGAGGGCATCCAGTCGCAGGGCGTGGCATCGACTCTGAAGCATTACGCCGTTTACAGTGTGCCCAAGGGCGGGCGCGACGGCGATTGCCGCACCGACCCGCATGTGGCTCCACGGGAGTTGCACCAGCTTTATCTCTATCCTTTCCGGCGGGTGATACAGGAGGCGCATCCTCTGGGGGTGATGAGCAGTTACAATGACTGGGACGGCGTGCCGGTGACAGCCAGTTCTTATTTTATGACCGAACTCCTGCGTGGGGAGTATGGTTTTGACGGTTATACGGTGAGCGACAGCGAGGCGGTGGAGTATGTCTATACGAAGCACCGCGTGGCGGAGAGTTATGAGGATGCCGTGCGGCAGGTGTTGGAGGCGGGACTGAATGTGCGTACCAATTTTACATCTCCCTCGGATTTTATTTTGCCCGTGCGCCGGTTGTTGGCAGAGAAGCGGATTTCCATGGCGACCGTGGACAAGCGGGTGGCAGAGGTGCTCCGTGTGAAGTTCCGCCTGGGGCTTTTCGACCATCCGTATGTGGAGGACACGAAGGCTTCCGACCGGGCGGGCGGCGTAGACCGCAATATGGATTTTGTACGGGAAATCCAGCGGCAGTCTTTGGTGTTGTTGAAGAATGACGGTGTGTTGCCCCTGAAGAAAGGGGAGGTGCGCAAGGTGCTTGTTGCCGGTGCGTTGGCTGACGAAGATAATTTCATGACCAGCCGTTACGGCCCCAACCGTTTGGAGACGGTCACGGTGCTGGAGGGGGTGCGGAAGTACCTTGCGGGGAGTGCCGAGGTGGTGTATGCCAAGGGCTGTGAGGTGACAGATGCCGCTTGGCCTGAAAGCGAGATATTGCCCGTCCCGATGGACGAGGGGGAAAAAGCCGCCATCGCCGAAGCCGTAGAGAAAGCCCGTGACTGCGACGTGGTGATTGCCGTGCTGGGGGAGGATGCTTATTGCACGGGCGAGAGCCGTTCGCGCACTTCCCTCGACTTGCCGGGCAGGCAGCAGCAATTGCTGGAAGCCTTGCATGCCACAGGCAAGCCGGTGGTGCTGGTGTTGGTGAACGGGCAGCCCCTCACGATTAATTGGGCAGACAAGCACATTCCTGCCATTTTGGAAACCTGGTTTCCGAGTTGTGAGGGGGGCACGGTGATTGCCGAGGCGCTTTTTGGAGAGTGTACCCCCGGCGGCAAGTTGCCCGTGACTTTCCCGAAGGCGGTGGGGCAGATAGAACTGAATTTTCCTTTCAAGCCCGGTTCTCATGGCGCACAACCGACTTACGGTCCGAACGGCACGGGGAAAACACGGGTGTTGGGCGAGTTGTATCCTTTTGGCTATGGGTTGAGCTACACCACTTTTGAGTATTCCGACCTGTGCGTCTCTCCTTTGCAGCAGCCCACGCAGGGCGAATATACGGTGAGGTGCCGGGTGACGAATACCGGGGCTTATCCCGGCGACGAGGTGGTGCAACTCTATGTGCGCGACAAGGTGAGCTCGGTCATCGCTTACGACTCCGTGTTGCGTGGCTTCGAGCGGGTCAGCCTGCAGCCGGGCGAGTCGGCAGAAGTGACCTTCGTCCTGACGCCGGAGGATTTGCAATTGCTCGACCGCGACATGCGTTGGACCGTCGAGCCGGGCGAGTTTGAATTGCTGGTCGGTTCCTCCAGCCAGGACATCCGCCTGCGCCAGACGGTGACGGCGTTGCCGTGATTTCTAAAGGTGTTTTTGTTTTTGGGGTTTATTTTTAAGCGGTGATATGTCCGTTGGGGGGTGGGGCATACCCTTTTTGCGAGGCAGTGGGGGATGTGAAAATGGTTTTGTATTGTGTTGATAATGAGTGGTTGATTGCCTTTGTGGGAAAATTTTTCGAGATTTTTCTTGTCTGTGAAATATTTATTGCATACCTTTGTCCACGTGAAATAAGGCAAAGAGAATCAGGTTCTTTTCTTGCAAAAAAAACGTTGGTTTAAAATAGCCGAATTTCGAAACGAAAAATGAAATGCTTATAAAAACGAAGTTAATGTCTGGTATGCAGAGACTTGGATGGCATAAAAAGAAAAAAAGCTGTTCGTAAAAAACAGCCTCGAACTCATCTATTTTAAATCAAGGTTTAAAGTAGGCAAATCGGGGGTTTATATGGTATGAATGATTGAAAATGAATGAATTAATTGATGGTAAATAATAAATAAGTTTTTGATGTAATTGTCGTTTCCTTGATGCCGTTCCAAATTGCGTTTTCTATACGCATACTTTAATAAATACACATACATACACGTACACCAATAAAGGCTCAAGGGACGACATTACATTCATTACAAATAGAAAAAGGATTTGCGATATGAGAAAAGGAATATTGACATTGGCGGTGCTTGCAATGGCGATGGGGGCGAATGCCCAGAAGTGGGGCGTGAAGACGAACCTGCTGTATGACGCGCTGACGACGATGAACTTGGGAGTGGAGCTTGGCGTTGCGCCACGTTGGACGTTGGAGCTTTCGGGGGCGTATAATCCGTGGACGCTGAACAAGGATACGAACAAGAAGGTGAAGAGCTGGGGGCTGTTCCCGGAAGCGCGTTATTGGTTCTGCGAGCGGTTTCAGGGGCATTTCCTTGGGTTGCACAGCGGCTACGCGCAGTATAACATGGGCGGGGTGAAGCTGCCTTTGTGGAACAAGGACACGAAGCCTTACCGTTACCAGGGCTGGGGCACGGGCGTGGGGCTGTCCTACGGGTATTCGTGGATCCTGGGCAAGCGGTGGAACCTGGAGGCGACGCTGGGGCTGGGGTATGTGTTCACGAATTACGACAAATATGCGTGCCCAACGTGCGGACGGAAAATCGAGAGCAAGAAGCACCATTACCTGGGACCGACGAAGGCCGGGATTTCGATTGTCTATATGATTAAGTGACGATGAACGATGAATGATTAACGATTAACGAGTTGAGTATGGAAAGAAAAAGATATATAATCGGAATGTTGGCTGCCTTGGCAATTGCCGGCAGTGCGGAGGCGCAGGTGCGTGCAGAGCAGGTGGAGGTGAAAAAGGAGGGGCGGACGGTAGCAGTGGGTTTCGAGGTACCGGGTGCGCCAGAGGACATGCGGAGCCGCCAAAAGATGGTGTTGCGTCCTTACCTGTATGAGGGACAAGATACGCTTTGGTTGCCGGCGGCGCAAGTGTACGGGAAGATTCGTTATAAACGCGAGCGGCAGGAAGCGGCATTGGCGGGTGACCGGGAGTGGACGCTCGGGGAACGAGACGTGATGGGGAAAGAGGACACGTTGCGCTATGCGGCAGTGGCATCTTATGAACGCTGGATGAAACAGGCGTCGTTGGGGATAGCTTATCATTATGAAGGTTGCGGTTGCGAGTGCTGCGACGGGCACCAGGTTGTAGGCGAGGATTTGCCGGTGTATGTAGCGCCTGTGCCGGTGACGGAGGTGACGCCGGAAGAGCCAAAGCGGTTTGAGGTGGTGGAGGCGCAGAAGCGGTGGGAATTCCGGAAACGGAACATGCAGGTGTTCTTTCCGGTAGGGAAGTCGGTGGTGCAGCCGGACGCATACGGCAACCGGGAGACGCTGGACGAGATTATGGATGCCATCCGGCAGGTGATGGCAGACGGGAAGATGGAGCTGCAAGGGGTGGAGATCACGGGTTTCGCCTCGCCGGAAGGGGGCGAACTGCTCAACCGGCAGCTGGGCGAGCGGCGCGCAGTGGCGTTGCGGGATTATGTGATGCGCGAGGAGCCGACGCTGACGGAGGAGGATTTCGAGCTGGTGAATGGCGTGGAGAACTGGGACGGGCTGCGGGAACTGGTAGCGGCTTCGGAGATGGAATACAAGGAGGAGGTGCTGGCGATCATTGACGACGAGGACATTGCGGGAGGACGGAAGACGGCGTTGATGAAGCTGGAGGGAGGACGTCCGTACCGCTATATGCTGCGGGAGCTGTACCCGGAGTTGCGCAATGCGTGCTACATCGCGGTGTACTACGATGTGCTGGGGGACAAGGGGGCGGATGCGGTGAATGCGGCGAACGGACTGATCCGGGAAGGAAAGTATGACGAGGCGCTGGCGATGCTGCTGGAGTGGCGGGAGGACGCGCGGGCGTTCAATTTCATCGGGGTGTGCTACATGATGCAGGAGGAGGAAGAGGAGGCGGCACGGTGGTTTGAGCGGGCTGTGGCAGCCGGCCATGAGGAGGCACGGAAGAATCTGGAGCAGATTCGATGAACGATGAATGATGAACGAGAGAAAGATTATAATAGACAGAAAGATAAATTGTTAAATTTAAATTTTAGAGTTATGAAAATTGGTAAGTATTTAATGGTGGCAGCTGCGAGCGTCATGATGTTCGGCTGCGCGAAAGATGACAACAATGGTCCGAAATTCAATGGTCCGGCAGCAGTGTCTATCAATGTAGTGGATTTGGTATCCAAGGCAACTCCATCAACCGGTCAATCAATTGAAATTGTACCAGATGAAAAAGGCTATGAAGTAAAATTGAACGCTACGAGCGGTGAGAAGGTGAATGAGTGGGTAACAATCCCAGCAGACCAACTTAATGGGGAATACATATTTTGGAATGTAGAAGGACAGACGTCTGTTGAAGTAAGAGTCAATGGAGGCAAGCCGAATTACACTTCTCTTGATGGACTTGCTAATTTGACTCCTGCAAACATGGCTGTATATGGAAAGACAGAAACATTTACACGTACAGATGTAATTGAAGGTGAAGGAGCAAATGCAGGCAAGCAATACGATTTGTACACTGCTACTGTGGAAGCAAAAATCCCAGTTGCCCGTGTAGAGATCTCTGGCATTACGCATGTCGATGAAGCAGAAAAAGAATGTGACTATAAAACATTGACGTTAAATAATATTGAATTTGTTGGTGTCCACAATGCTGCCAATTATCCTTATACTACAGCTACAGGAAATGTCACTTTAGCTGCTGCAACGGATGAGGCATTGTTAGAATATAATTTTTTGGCTGAAGGAGAAGGTGCAGGTGGATATGACGTGTATCCGACAGATGGCTCTTGTCATGCGTTCAATATGTTCCAGACCCAAATGGGTGAAAACACTCTTTTGCGCTTTGATTTTGAAGGAGAATCAAAGGATGGTGCTATTATAGCAGGCTCTGATCGTTATGCCGTCGTTAAAACAATCAATGGTGAAGAAAACTTTACTTTTGAAGCAGGAAAGGTTTATACTATCACTGATGTGCAGATTGCAGACGGAGACATTACGAGTGACCCAACTGGTAACACGTCGGTTGCTGTGAATGTAATAGTAACGGTTCAAAAGTGGACGGTAGTGCCGACTACGGTAGATTTCTAAATTTTAGCAGGCGTGTGCCGCCGAGAGTGCGGCACGCTGCCTCCTTTATTTTGCCGATCTTGCCTTTGCCATTCCATCTTGCCGTTCAAGCGGATTTGCAATCCGCTTGGGGAAAAAGGGAAGGGATTTGAAATCCACTGGTTTATGCCGTCGGATTGCAAATCCGACGGAACGAGGAGGGAATGGGAAGAGCGAATGAAAAATGGAATAGATAATGACTTTAAATTGATGCGATGAAACATATAGAGAAAAAGATATTGATGCTTTTGTCTGTCGTCGTCCTGGCAGCGGGATGTATCAAGGAGGACCTTGACGATTGCTGGAATGTGTCCTTGTATTTCCAGTATTTGGCAGACGGGGACAAGGACGTGTTGTCGCAGTACGTGGAGAAGGTTGATCTGTATGTTTATGACGAGGGGGACGCGCTGGTGGCGAGGGAATCATACAACCAGGACGAACTGATTAACTTTCAAGCGACGCCGCATTTCCGGCTGATGCCGGGACGCTACCGCGTGGTGGTGGTGGGCAATGCCTACGGGCAGACTGCCGTGGTGAACGAGGAGAGCGGCGATTACGACCGCACTTATATCCAGCACCCGAACTGGGGCACGGAGGAGGCGGTGACAGGACATGACCATAATTATATGGGCGACAAATATTTCGAGATTGGCGCAGACAAGCTGGTGCGCGACACGGTGACAATGGAGAGCGCGCACGTGAATGTGGAGGTGGAAATCAAGGGCGCCTATATGGGCACGAAAGCGGACAACGGCGGCTACACGCTGGTGTTCGAGCATTCAAACGCGCAGACGAGCTTTGAGAACGAGGTGAACACGGAGGCGCAAGGGACGTGCTGCCCCCCGCTGGTGTACGACGAGGAGACCGGGCTGCTGCGGACGGATCGCCTGGCGTTGTTCCGCATGGACGGGGACGGCTGCTGCGAGCATGTGATGAAGCTGATGAATGCCGAGGGGCAGGTGGTGGCGACGGTGGACATCGACAAATACATTGAGGAGAACAAGGTTAACATTGAGGCGCAGGAAGCGACTTTGAGAATTGGAATTGAATTTACGCAAGTGGGCGTGGAAATCAAGATCCCGGACTGGGAGATTGTGGACGTGACGCCCGAATTTTAAAGATATACGGCTATGAACGGATTAAGAAAAACGATTTGCCTATTGCTGCTGGGGGTTGGGGCCTCCGCCCTGTTGGGCAGCTGCCAACGCGGCGGCGACAACGAGGACACCGCCCAGGTGACACTCCGCTTCGCGACGCGGGCTGATGGCGATGCCGGCGGCAATCATGAAGGAATGAAGACGCTGCGGGTGGTGATGTATAAGCAAAATGATTCGGGCAGTTATGAATATTTTGGCAATTACACCAAGGAGGGATTGAATGGCGTATTGTCTACTACCATGCGGATTTGGGATGTGCCTGTGGGTACCTATAAGTTGTACATCATTGGGAATGAGAAGAGCGTTGGGAAAACGTATGGAGACCTAAGTACTTTTGAGGAGGATTTTCAACGGAGCGGCTCTTCTGATGGGAAGGTGGAAAATACAGAAGGTCCTGCCTTCTTCCCAAAGACGGCAGCGGAAATTGAAACATACGGTTTGCCGATGGCAGCAGTCATAAACGATGTGACGCTGACAGAAGGAATGAAGACTACAGAGGTGTCAGCAGAGTTAATTCGTGCCGTAGCAAAATTGAATGTCACTTTGAATAATACATCCGGAGAGGAAATGGAAGTAAAGCAGATTAAGTTCGGTGATTTCCTGGGCAATTGGATGTATTGGTTGGGGACGAAGGTGCCTAACAAGGCAGAGGACTGTATTACTTTGGATTATGAGGTAAAAAGCGAGGAAGTGCAAATCCCTGAAGACGGGAGCCATTCGTATGTGTTCTATGTATTTCCGTCTCGTCTTGGCGCTTCGCATTATACCATAGGGTTAGTTACATCCTCTAAAGATTATGGAATGACAAGCATCATGAGTAGCGGACGTGAATTGAGTCGCATTGAAAAGAACAAGCAGTATGATATCTTAGCAACTGTAACTCCGAACGGCATTACATTCAATGCTTTTACGGTGATCGACTGGGGAGAGTCACATGCTGGAGGAGATATCAATATCGGCGGAAAGGATAATAATGAATGATAAAACTGGAAAGTCATGAGATATAACAAATGGATTGGAATGATAGCAGCGGGCACATTTATGCTAAGTGCCTGCCAACGGGAGGAGGTTGTGCCTGCTCCGGGGTATTCGACTGAAGTCATAGCCTTTACTTCTCCTTACATGACTCGATCGACAGCCTTGCGCAATGATTTTAATCCCAACGACCAAGTGGGAGTTGTGGGGTATTGTTGGGCTATGAATGGAGATGTAAATAACAGTGACAGTGAGTGGGATACGAAAAAGGTATTTGCCCAGCCAGACATGTTTTACAATGAGCCACTGACTTATACGGAGGGCGGTTTATGGAACTACAACCATTATACCAACACTCATGTCGAGGGTAGTGGGACAGGTTTATGTCCATGGTATGAAAACGAAGATTACACCTATTCGTTCTTTGCTTATTATCCGTATGCGAAATTTGGAGACCAAAGTACGTCGATGGTGGATGACGGCGTGATGAGAAATTACAAGTATGGCGAAATTGCCGACGGGAAAGGCAAGATTTACATTACGGATGAAAAAACGACAGGCGACCCAATTATCAAATACCGTTTGCCTCATGAGGGGGAAAGTGCTTCCTCCGATAAATTGGATTGGGAAAAAGTGCCAGACTTTATGCTGACTTATAAAATAGACCATCGGAAAGCGGACGGAGCGGTTTCTTTGGAATTCCGCCACCTGCTGTGTGCATTAGAGTTTGAAGTGAATAATTATAATTCGTTTCCGGTAGACGTCACGCAGTTAACATTCAGCGGGGAGAATTTTTACAAAGAGGTGATTGTTAAGGGGCAAGAAAGCGGATA
The DNA here is from genome assembly GCA_944321145.1 of uncultured Odoribacter sp. Classification (GTDB taxonomy): domain Bacteria; phylum Bacteroidota; class Bacteroidia; order Bacteroidales; family Marinifilaceae; genus Odoribacter. Next base: position 88,060 of record CALUKF010000001.1, read on the forward strand.
TAGCATAGGGGATACAAGGTATAGCGGATATTTCAATCTTATCTCGGGAGAAGGAGATGCACTGTCCATAGGTAAAGCTACCGTAGACAGTGAGGGCAATCTCATTCCGGCAACAGAGAAGTTGACAGCGGATAAAGCCGAGAATTTGATTGATTTGCTTTTTATCACGGATGCACTAGGAAAAATCACGGATACGAAAGGCAGGTGCGGCATCAAGATCGCTGCTTCTTCGGAGGCATTTACCGGAGGGGAGATAACGGGTGGCAATATGGAAATCAGTGAGATGTCATTTACTGCCGGAGTGAAGAGCATTTTCAGCATTAATATCGTGGGCAATGATTTTATCCTCCAAGTACGTTCCGACAACAACTGGATTGATGGCAATGTGAACGAAGACGGACATGGCAGCAACGATGACATCAGGTTTGAATAATTTAAATGCAGCGAATTATGAATTTCTTTAAGAATGAATTGAGAAGACTGGCGGTATGGAGCTCTTGTGTGATCGCCGCTGCCTGCAGCACGGAGGAATGGAACGTGCAGGATTCCGGTTTGGCATTGAAAGAAGGGGAAATAGCCCTGCAATGGTTGCCTGCGAATATGGGCATTCATCAGGTAGCTACCCGTGCAGAGGGAGATGGAGATCCCAAGACTGCGTTAGAGCGAAAAATCAATAATGTGCATATCTTTATTTTCAAAGAGGACGGCTCTTATTTGGAGGCGGATGGTGACGATGCTTTCCAAGGGTATCGCTATTTGGAGGGAAGTCAGAATTTGGTACTGAACAGTAATATGTTTGAAAAAGATCCAGAGGCGGCAGAGCATGCTTGCGTGTATGTATTGGCAAATATGCCGAAAAATTATTTCGGAGAGATTGGTGTAAATGGCAAACCGCAATCTATTGCTGATCGGAATGCTTTGGAAGAAAAGTCTTTTAACCTGCCGGAATTTACGGCTGCATTGCCGGCAACGGGACTTCCGATGGTGATCCGGCAAGACGGCGTGGATTTGAGTACAGACGCACCTAATAAAGTGGTGCTGTTACAACTGCATTCTTTGATGGCGCGCATTGACTTGAATTTCAAGATGGAACCAGACCAATATGACGAAGGGGTACAGTATCCGGCTCTGCGTATCAATTCAGTTAAGGTGGGTAATTTTCCGACAGGCGGAAAGATTTTATCTCAGTTGGATGATGGCAAAACAGAAGAAACCCAAGGAGACTTGATTCTGGAGGAGAAATCGGTGGAATGGGATGGTCTCGGGCAGGCAATTCGCCGGAACGGCGGCGACTTAACACTGACACTCTACATGTTCGAGCATTCACGGGAGGCTAAGTCGTTGAGTGACATATTTGGGAGAGATAATTACCCTGAGAATATTACCCCCGTCGAGAAACAACGTTACAAGAATGCTTTGGCAACAGAGGGTGCTGCCTATATCGAATTGAAAGGCACGTACACAAATCATAATAATTATACCTATGATAACGTGACTTATCGCTTGTATCCCGGTGCGAACCCGGATGATGATTTTACCATCAAGAGAAATTGCCAGTATAAGAACAATATTACCATTATGGGTATCACGGTGAACAATGAGGGGAACGAGGCGTTGCTGGATACGCGCGTGAATATCGACCGCACGGCTAATCCGTATTTTATCGAGATGTTGCGGGAGCGCAAACATGATGCCCATTTCAATGTGACACCGATGGACGTATTCCTTTATGAGCCGGGCAGCAGCGTGAAGGTGGAAATTGTAGAGCCGGAGAGTCATCGATGGATTCGAATGGAGCCGTACAAAACGGCTGTTAAAAATAAAAATGAGAGCAACGATAAATATCTTTGGGTTAATGAAGGAGCAGCGACTTGTAAGTATGCTGCCAAAGGTGCAGGAGACGGGAAGCGGAAGTATTTCACGACCGATTTGTTTGCTGGGCTGAATGCCGAGGGGGAATTGGGGAACCAAGAGAATAGTACGTCGTATACTGTAACTTGGGATGCAAATGACACGGAGCAGGACGGGGATGGACATACGATTCATGAGGAACGTATTTATTTCTATATCGATGAGAATGTGCCGCAGGATGCAGGTAATGGTTATTCTAATTTGGATGCTGCTAGAAATGTGATGGAGCGTAGTGCAACAGTGCGCATCACTTATATTTCGTCAAATGGCAATGAGGAAATTCGAGAGGCTGAGATTAAGCAGTATGGGATGCTGAGGGTGCCGTTTGATAAATTCCAGCAAGGTCAATATAGTAGGCAGAGAGATGGTTATATTTTTTATATAGAATATTACGAGGAGTATTTGGAGCATTATGACGGGAAAAATACTTATAATGAGACGTATGATGGATTAGAGTGGGGATTTATGGGTATTGAAACAAATCTAGATGGTAGGGAGTGGCATACGTATTTGGATTATGGATGGAGAAATACGAAATATATTATGCAACAGTTTAGAAACCAGTTAAGAGGAGATGAAGTTGAAGATATTGATTTGAATACTCGTCCTCGTGGAGCTGCCGAATATTGTTATAACAAAAATAAGCGTAATGAAAGAGGGCAAGTAGAAGAAATACATTGGTACTTGCCGACTATTTCAGAATTAGAGTATGCGTTGGATCGCTATTATGGTACATTTGAGGTATTCCAAGAACAATGGTATTGGTCTTCTAATCCAGGGTGTAGCTATAATGATACAGGGGAGAATCCAGATTATGCACGCGCAACTCAAGTGAGGTATGATCCTACAGATAGAGAAGCGAATGCTAGTGGTTTTGTACATGCACAAAGTAGTGCAAATCACTCTTACTATGAAGGAAAAGGAGGACATGCACGAAGGAATGAGGTATTTCGGATTCGAGCAGCATATGTTCATGATATAGAGAAAGATCGAAATAGTTATTGGAAAAATAATATACCGACTAATTCTAATTAAGATGAGGAGGTGGTATTTATACTTTGTTTCCCTGCTCCTGCTGGCTACGGCTTGCGGGACAGGGAAAACCTCTAAGGGACAGACTGGAAAGGGAAAAGCGGCAGAGTTGACGACTTTCCCTTATCCGGAAGTGCCGGCGGTGATGACGTTGCCGGAAGACAGGATGGCGTATCTCCTGGAGCATTTCTGGGAGCGGTATGATTTTCGGGATACGGCGTTGTTGGGGCGGCGGGAGATTACGGAGCAGGGGTTTGCGGATTTTGTGGGGCTGCTGATGCAGTCGGGCGACAAGGCGTTGTGGCAGCGGGCGATGAAGCCTTTTGCCGAGGCGGCGGTAGAGACGCCGGAGGCTTACCGGTGTTTTGGGCAGTTGGCAGAATTGTACCTCTATGATGCCAATTCGCCGATGCGGGATGAGGAGTTGTACCTCGCATTTTTGGAGGAGTTTATGCAGCAGAAGCCGCAGGACGAGGGGGTGTATGCCCGCTTGGAGTTCCAGCAGGAACTGGCGATGAAGAACCGCGTGGGGCGGGCGGCAACGGACTTCGCTTATACCCGGGCGGACGGCACAAAAGGCAGGTTGTCGGGGACGGCGAAGGGGAAGCCGTTGCTTCTGGTGTTCCATGACCCGGACTGTGTGCAGTGCCGCAAGACGATGGATTTGCTGAAGCATTCGCCGGAGCTGGCGGCAGCCGTCGAGGCAGGCAAGGTGGCGGTGCTGGCAGTGTATACGGAAGGCTACGGGGAGATTTGGCGCCTCTACAAGGACAGCCTCCCCGAGGGCTGGATTTCCGCCACGGACGGCGCAGTGGTCAAGACGGAGCTGCTCTACGACCTGAAAGCCATGCCTACGCTCTACCTTCTCGACAGCGCGCACCGCGTGGTGCTGAAAGACGCTTCGCCCGCCGCCGTCCTGCAGGCAGTGGCAGGGGAGTGAGGGCGTTGCCGTGACGGTTTAATCTGCGGAAACGGGAAAATGATTCCTTGCTTTAGTTTTTGATTTATTTTCATTACCTTTGTTCCTAACTAAATCAAAAGCAGATGAAGGAATCTATAATTATAAAGAATTTCGGACCTCTGAAAGATGTGCGAATAGATGATATAAAACCTCTTATTGTATTTATTGGAGAATCGGCAAGTGGTAAAAGTACTTTGATGAAAGTCATTGTATTGATGCGTTATATTTATAAGATGGTAAATATCCGCTCTTATCTGAAGAATTCCAATATAACTAAATCTCCGTTTAAGATACGTTTTAGTACCTTGTTGCGTGATGGTTTGGATAAGATGGTAGGACCAGATACACAAATCATTTACACGGTAATGATAAACGGTCGTTCTTATATGTTGTCTTATGAAAAATCGCTGCATGCTAATGTTGATATTCCTGACAGTGATTTGGTGTTTTTTAAGGAATCCTATATTTCTGAATCTAGAAGCATTATTCCAGCATGGGCGTCTAAAGCAGCTTCTGCGAAAGGGGGCGATTTAGGTTTTTTCTTTCATGAGACATTCAGCGATTTTAACGATGCGACAGATGTTGTTAAGGAACAGGATTTGGATTACCTTAGTCTTAAACTTAGAGTCCAAAAATCTGCCAATAAGCCGAAGCAGTTTATGATTGAAGCAAAAGATGGGAATTATGCCCCAATTGAATTGCGGTATGCTTCTTCAGGTATCCAGACTTCTGCACCGTTGGTTACGATTGTCCGTTATTTTGCCCATGATTTTTCTTTTAAGGATGCTTTCCAGCGTTCTGTATTGAATTATTTGTATCGGCAAGATCTTTTGACAAAGTTTACTCCAGGAATTGACCAGAGCCAATTGGGTAAATATGTGCATATCCATATTGAGGAGGCAGAGTTGAGTTTAGACCCGGATTCTCAACGTGCTTTGATGAACCATATTATTAATGAGGCTTTTCATAAAAAGGGCGGGGATCGCAAGTTAGGATTGATGATTGCTACTCATAGCCCTTATATAACCAATCATTTAAACGTGTTATTGCGTGCGGGCTATTTTGAGAAGGCACGCCAGGATTATCCTTATTTGAATAAAGATGATATTGCTGTCTATAAAGTACAGGATGGGATGCTTGTTTCTTTGATGGCAACGGATAATGATACGGGAGAATATGTCATCAATACTTATGATCTTTCTGATACAATGGAAAGAATTTATGATGATTATGAAAATATGGCGAAATGATGATGGAAAGTGCATTGGTTCATTTTTTAAAGGCGGATTATCTTTTGTATTTTAACTTGACATGGGATGATAAAACCATGCAGATACGAAAAGAAGAGCATCCGAGTGGAAGGTTTGAGATTCGTGACTGTCAATCTCACATTATCCAATATAAAGGACATGGAGTGTCATGTATTAATAATAATGCCCAGTTTAATGTGGAGATTATTGATTTTGAATATTATATTAATCTTTTTCAGGGCAAGGAAGCCGGTGAAGGCAATAAGTGCGATTTTATTATTAACCCGATTGCAGGATATGATTTTATTATATTTAATGAATTAACTGAAAGTAAAAAAAGGTATATCAAACCTTTTGAAGTGCCATCTACGGGTGAACAGCGAGAAGGGAAATTAGCTTATGCTAAAAAGCAATTGGAAGAATCTATTGAGAGATTTTATAGTGTGAACAATTTCTTAGACAATTATGTAAGAAAAGTTGCCCTTTTCTCTTGCAGGCTGACGGATGGCAGGGGGGATAGTGTTATGGCACAATCCATGAAGGCTTTTCGGCGACCACAGAAAGTCTTTTCTAATATTCACAGTCATGATTTATTGGTTCATGGTTTTGTTTTTGAACAACGTATTTATGACCATGAATTTAAAGTTGTATAGTTTTTGGGGCATATTCTGATAAATATATCTGCGTCGCGTAAATATTTGCGCAAATGCTTGCCAACTCAATATTTAATTTATACATTTGCCGCATATTTCAATTCCGCCTGCGTCTGTTCGGGCGATTGTACCACAAATTAACTGATAAATCCTTTTAGTATAGTCTATGTACGACATTTTGGAACTGAATGATAAGTTGCTGTCTGATTTGCGGCAAATAGCGAAGACGTTAAATATTAAACGTGTAGATTCTTTTAAGAAACAGGAACTGATATATAAGATTTTAGACCAGCAGGCGTTGTTGGCTGCGCAGTCTACTCCCGTGCCGGAGCTGAAAGAAAACAAGGAAAACAAAGCAGCGGAGGCTGCTCCTGCAGAACGCAAGGAGAAGAAGCAGCGCGCGCGCATGATGCGTCCGGGCGTGGAGAAGGTGGGGGATTCCAAGGGAGGCATCGGCGTGCAGAAGTTTATGCGCCGCAACCAGAAGCCCCAGGAGGAGGCAGCCAATGCCGACAGAGGGCAGAATGCCCCGAAGCCGGAGGTGCGCAATGAGGAGCGCCGCCGCGAGGAGCCGAAGCAGAACTTCAACGCAAGGACTGCGAATCCGCCCGTTGAGCAGCCTGCCGAGCCGAAACCTTTCCAGAAGAAGCAGCCGGCGCCCCAGCAGGAGAAGCACATCCTCCATGCAGACGTCATTGAGGATACGCTCGATTTCACCCCTGTCGGCGAGCAGCCCATCTCTTATATCCAGCCCGTGGAGGAGAACAAGGGCGGGGAACAGCCGCAGGCAGCTGCAGCCAATTCCGGGAATGCAGGGGCGGAGGATGCCGGCGTTCAGCTTGGCGTGCAGGAAGGAAATGTACAGAATGAGCAGGGCGGCAATAAGATGCGTTTCGAGAAGCGGGACAAGTATTACGAGTTTGACGGCATTATCCTGAATTCAGGCGTGTTGGAAATCATGCCCGACGGTTATGGCTTCCTGCGTTCCTCCGACTACAATTACCTCAATTCACCGGACGACGTGTATGTTTCCCAGAGCCAAATCAAGCTCTTCGGCTTGCAGACCGGCGACACGGTGGAGGGCACGGTGCGTCCGCCGAAAGAAGGCGAAAAGTACTTCCCTCTGATTAAAGTCGAGAAAATCAACGGCAAGTCGCCGGATGCCGTGCGCGACCGTATCCCGTTCGACCACCTCACGCCGCTTTTCCCGAACGAGAAGTTCAATATCACCGGCGGAGGGGCAGCGACTCTTTCCACCCGAGTGGTGGACATGTTTGCCCCCATCGGCAAGGGGCAGCGCGGTCTGATTGTGGCACAGCCCAAGACCGGTAAGACAGTGCTGCTGAAAGAGATAGCCAATGCCATTGCTGCCAATCACCCCGAAGTTTACTTGATTATCCTCCTGATTGACGAGCGCCCCGAGGAAGTGACCGACATGGCACGCAGCGTCAAGGCAGAGGTGATTTCTTCCACCTTCGACGAACCGGCAGAGCGCCATGTGAAGGTTGCCAACATCGTCCTGGAGAAGGCGAAGCGCATGGTGGAATGCGGGCACGACGTGGTGATTCTCCTCGACTCCATCACCCGTCTGGCACGGGCATACAATACGGTGTCGCCGGCTTCGGGCAAGGTGCTTTCCGGTGGTGTGGACGCCAACGCACTGCATAAGCCCAAACGCTTCTTCGGCGCTGCCCGTAACATCGAGAACGGCGGTTCGCTCACCATTTTGGCAACGGCTTTGACGGATACCGGTTCGAAGATGGACGACGTTATCTTCGAGGAGTTCAAGGGTACCGGCAACATGGAGTTGCAGCTCGACCGCAAGCTCTCCAACAAGCGCATCTACCCGGCAGTGGACATCACGGCGTCCAGCACCCGGCGCGAGGATTTGCTTTTGGAAGAATACACGCTCAACCGCATTTGGATACTGCGCAACTACCTCACCGACATGAACTCCATCGAGGCAATGCAGTTCGTCAAAGAGCGTCTTGAGAAGACCCGTTCCAACGAAGAGTTCCTCATTTCCATGAACGACAAATAACCCGTCTGGGTAATACAATAAAAGAAACAGGGCTGCGCCGGATGGGGCAGCCCTGTTTTTCGTTCATCGTTCATCATTCATCGTTCATCGTCAATGCGCCCACTCGGCAAAGAAGTCATTCCCCTTGTCGTCCACGATGATGAAGGCAGGGAAATTCTCCACGCGGATTTTCCGTACGGCTTCCATGCCCAACTCCTCGAAATCCACAACCTCCACGGACTTGATGCTCTCCTTCGCCAGGATGGCGGCAGGTCCGCCGATAGAGCCGAGGTAGAAACCGCCGTGCTTCTTGCAGGCATTCGTCACGTCAATGGAGCGGTTGCCTTTCGCCACCATAATCATGGATGCGCCCAGCGACTGGAACAAGTCCACATACGGGTCCATGCGCCCTGCCGTCGTCGGGCCGAAACTGCCCGACGGCATGCCCTTCGGCGTCTTGGCGGGACCGGCGTAATAAATCGGATGCTTCTTGAAATACTCAGGCATCGGCTTGCCCTCGTCGATCATCTGCTTGATGCGGGCATGGGCAATGTCGCGTGCCACAATGAGCGTGCCCGACAGGTTCAGCCGCGTCTTCACCGGATACTTCGTCAGCTCCTTCAGGATATTCTCCATCGGCTGGTCGAGGTCGATGTTCACCGCAGGCGCCAGCGCCGGCGTCTCTTTCGGCAGGAACCGTGCCGGATTCTTCTCCAACTGCTCCAGGAAAATGCCGTCCTCCGTAATCTTAGCCTTGATATTCCGGTCTGCGCTGCAGCTCACGCCGATGCCCACCGGGCACGAAGCCGCATGCCGTGGCAGGCGGATGACCCGCACGTCGTGTACCCAATACTTTCCGCCGAACTGTGCGCCAATGCCCTTGTCACGGCAGATTTTCAGCACCTTCTCTTCCCATTCCAGGTCGCGGAATGCCCGTCCGCCCTCGTTGCCGCTCGTCGGGAGATGGTCATAATACCCTGCCGACGCTTTCTTTACCGTTGCCAAGTTCGCTTCGGCGGAAGTGCCGCCGATGACCACCGCCAGGTGATAAGGCGGGCATGCCGAAGTGCCTAAATCCAGCACCTTCTCCTGCAAAAACTTCGTCAGCGTCTCCTCGTTCAGCAACGCTTTCGTCTGCTGGTAGAGGAACGTCTTGTTCGCCGAGCCCCCTCCCTTCGTGATGAAAAGGAACTCATACTTATTGCCTTGCGTTGCGTAAATGTCAATCTGCGCCGGCAGGTTGCACCCGCTGTTCTTCTCCTCCGTCATCGTGAAAGGCACCACCTGCGAATAGCGCAGGTTCCGGTCGCGGTACGTCTCGAAAACGCCCCGGCTGATAGCCTCCGCGTCGTTGCATCCCGTCCACACGTTCTCGCCCTTCTTGCCGATGCAAATCGCCGTGCCCGTGTCCTGGCACGTGGGCAGCTCGCCCTCGGCAGCCACCACCTGGTTCATCAGCATCGTGTGCGCCACAAACTTGTCATTGTCGCTTGCCTCCGGGTCTTTGAGAATGTCCGCCAGCTTCTGCAAATGCGATGCCCTCAGGTAGAACGACACGTCCGCATACGCCTCGCGTGCCAGGAGCTCCAGCCCCTCCTTTTCCACTTTCAGGATTTTCCGCCCATCGCATTCGATGGTCTTTACGTAATCTTTCGTCAACAGACGGTATTCCGTCGTGTCCCCTTCCACAGGGAAAGGCTCTTGATACTTGAATTCTGCCATATCTTACCTATATTTATAGAATGTCTTATGAATCATCCCTGCAAAATTAGGATTAATTCCCGAAACTTCCCCCTCTTTCCCCTGAAATATTCATCTCCATTTTCTCGTTTCATTTTTTGTCGTTAATCGTTAATCCTTCATCGTTCATCGTTCATCCCTCCTCGTCTCCCGTCCGTGTCCTCTCCGAGTCCTCTTCGGTACAAATAGCAGTAAAAAAGTAATAACTTCCGAATAATAACTTGCTCATAACCTCATAAATGTGGTTATAATGTGGTGTTGATGTGGTAGTGATGTGGTGTTGATAGCTATTAGATACCTATGGGAGTGGGAGATAACAGCAACAAAACTGCAATCGGGCTGTAAGAAAGCAGGGAATAATCTATTTTGCGTGCAAAAAATGATTGCTTGGCATGCCGGATTTGTGGATCACGGATGTGGAGGGATATGCTTTCGCGACGGACAACGCGGGCAAGAAGGCGGGCAGGACGGTGCATGCCACCATGGGCGGCAGTGAGTAGCGGCGCTTGTCCGCTGGATGGAAAAGGAACCCCGGCAGCCTGTGAGGGCGCCGGGGTTGGGGAAAAAGAAAATGGGGTGTGTCGAAATGTCTTTTTATCATACTCCCTCCCCCCTTCGGGGTAGTGGAGGCTTCGCCTCGAAATGGCTACGCTCGGCATAGTGGAAACAAGTTTCCCCTCTGCACTCGCTGAATCGCCATATTCCTCTGTCTTAGAGGGAGAGTTTGAAATGTCTGGTATTCAAGCTCCTCCCCTAAGATAGGGGAGGTGGCTGCGAAGCAGACGGAGGAGTATGCAAGCATTTTGACACACCCCGTTCCCTTTGTGGGAGGCTGCCGTTTAGTCGTGGAGCAGGCCTTTGCGGCGGAGGAGCGGGTCGATGCTGGGCTCTTTGCCACGGAAGGCTTGGTAGAGCTTCATCGGGTCGTCGCTGCCTCCACGGGAGAGGATGTATTCGCGGAAGGCGCGTGCTTTTTCGGGGTTGAAGATGTCGCCGGTCTCTTTGAAGGCGGCGAAGGCGTCGGCGTCGAGCACTTCAGCCCAGGTGTAGACGTAGTAGCCGGCTGCGTAGCCTCCGTTGAAGATGTGGCTGAAGTAGGGGCTGCGGTAGCGCACGGTGATTTCGGGAATCAAGCCGATGCGGTCGAGGGTCGCTTTTTCGAATGCTTCGGCGTCGATGCGGGCAGTGTCCTGGACAGAGTGGTATGCCATGTCGAGGAGGGCTGCGGACATGAATTCGACAACGGTGAAGCCTTGGTTGAAGAGGCGGCTTGCCTGTATTTTGTCAATCAGCTCCTGGGGCATGGGCTCGCCGGTTTTCCAGTGGCGGGCGTAGGTTTGCAGGACTTCGGGGGCAGCCGCCCAGTTTTCCATGATTTGCGAGGGCAATTCCACGAAGTCGTTGGCTACGGATGTGCCGGAGACGCTGGGGTAGGTGCAGCGGGAGAGCAGGCCGTGGAGGGCGTGGCCGAACTCGTGGAAGAGGGTGCAGGCTTCGTCGAAGGTGAGGAGCGAAGGGGTGTCGCCCGTGGGCTTGGTGAAGTTGCAGACGTTGACTACGACCGGGGTGTTGCCGAGCAGTGCGGATTGCGGGCGGAAGGCTTCCATCCAGGCTCCGCTGCTTTTGCTGGCACGGGGGAAGTAGTCGGCGTAGAGGATGCCGATGTGGCTGCCGTCGGCGTCTTTGACTTCAAAGGCGAGGGCTTCGGGGTGGGGCAGGGGCAGGTCGTTGCGCTGCTCGAAGGTGATGCCGTAGAGTTTGTTGGCAACGTGGAATGCGCCTTCGCGTACTTGTTCGAGGGGGAAGTATTGGCTGATTTCGGTTTCGTCAAGGCCGTATTTTTCTTTTTTGAGTTTCTCGCTGTAGTAGCGCCAGTCCCAGGGGGCGAGCTTGAAGTTGCCGCCGGTGCGGTCAATCAGTTTCTGGAGTTCGGCAGCTTCGCGTTTTGCGTTGGGAAGGGCTGCGTCCCAGATTTGGTTGCAGAGGGCATAGACGTTTTCGGGCGTTTTTGCCATGTTGGCGTCGATGACGTAGGAGGCGTAGTCTTTGTAGCCGAGGAGGGCGGCTTTTTCAGCGCGCAGGGATACCATTTCGCTGATGATGACCCAGTTGTTGTTGGCGTTGTCGTGGCTGCCCCGGTTGATGTAGGCTTTGTATATTTCTTCGCGCAGGGCGCGGTTGTCGGCGTATTGGAGGAAGGGCATGATGCTGGGGTTGTGGAGGGTGAATACCCATTTGTCCTGCATGCCCCGTTCGTTGGCTGCGTCGGCAGCGGCAGCGATGACGCCTTCGGGCAGCCCGCTGAGGTCTTCTTCACGGTCGATGACGAGCTGGTAGGCGTTGGTTTCTTTCAGTTGGTTGGTGCCGAACTGGAGGCTGAGGAGGGCGAGGCGGCTGTTGATTTCGGTGAGCCGCTTCTTGGCGTCGGGGGCGAGGTTGGCTCCGCCACGGATGAAGGAGTCGTAGTAGTGTTTGAGCACCCGTTGCTGTTCGGTGGTGAGGTTGGCTGCGCCTTGGGCGTCGTGGACGGCTTTGACGCGCCGGAAGAGTTTTTCGTTGAGGTAGATGCCGTCATCGTGGGCGGTGAGCTCGGGCATGATTTCTTCGGCAATGGCTTTCAGGGAGTCGGTGGTGTTGGCTTCCTGGAGGTTAATGAAGATGTAGCGCACGCGGTCGAGGAGTTGCCCTGATTTCTCCAATGCTTCGATGGTGTTGGCGAAGGTGGGTGCTTCGGGGTTGGAGGTGATGGCGTCGATTTCCTCCCGTTGTTGTTTCATGCCTTCACGGAAGGCGGGGAGGTAGTGCGCGTCGTGGATTTTGTCGAAGGGCGGCACTTGGAAGGGGGTGTCAAACTCTGCCAGCAGGGGATTGTCGGCTGCGGGCTTGTCGTTGCAGGCTTGCATGGTGATGCCTGCGAAGCAGATTAAGTAGATAATTTTCTTCATGTAATTGCGATTTTAGTTTTGAGCAAAAGTACTAAAAAATTTTCTTCTCCAATCTCTTGCTTATATGAAAATAATGTGTTTTCTTTGCACTCTGTTTGGAAAGCGTTTATAATAATATTGAGAGAGATGTCAAGAGTTTGTCAAATAACCGGAAAGAAAGCGATGGGTGGTAACCATGTATCTCACTCTAAGAGAAGGGTGAAGAGGACATTTGCTATCAACCTGTTCAAGAGAAATTTTTATTGGCCTGAAGAGGGCAGATGGGTTCGTTTGAATGTTTCTGCAGCCGGTCTTCGGTTGATTAATAAGGATGGTTTGAATGCTTGCTTGAAGCGGGCAGTAGAAGCTGGTTTGATTAAAACAATTTAAAATCACTGACGATGGCAAAGAAAGGTAAAGGAAACAGAGTACAGGTGATTCTGGAATGTACGGAGCAGAAAGAGTCGGGAGTACCCGGAATGTCCCGTTACATTACGACCAAGAATCGTAAGAACACGCCTGAGCGATTGGAAATGAAGAAGTACAATCCGTATTTGAAAAGAGTAACGTTACACCGCGAAATAAAATAATTGAACTATGGCAAAGAAAGTAGTTGCTACATTGAAAACCGGTGACGGTAGAGGTTACGCGAGAGTAATCAAGATGGTGAAATCCCCGAAGACGGGCGCCTATACTTTCAAGGAACAAATGGTTCTGAGTGACCAAGTGAAAGAGCTTTTGAAGAAATAAGGGTTTCTTCAAGTGAATAGAAGGGCTGTCTGAACGATGTTTCAGGCAGCTTCTTTTTTATATAGGTGCCGGTTGGGGGAGGAGGTTGGGGTGTGTGATGGAGGTTGGGGGAGGGCTTTAAGTGCGATGGGTGCCTGTTTGTATGTGAAAGGAGGGTGAAAGCAGGGAATTTATTATACTTATTTTTTTTTTTTTTTTTGATTTACGAGGCGGAAAAATAGCTATATTTGCAATGTCATTTAAGTACATGTATGTCATGTGAACCGAGCAGATTAGATTAGAACGTCAAGGTGTTGGTTGTAACTGAAGGCGTTTTTGCATGGAGGCTATCTCAAGTTAAGAAGAGATGGTCTCTATTTTTTTGATGATGCAGGTAAAAAACCGGTGCAGGCGATTAGGCGCTGCACCGGTAAAAAATACGTGTATGAAATATGTATAAGAAATGAGAAACTATTTGTTTTCGGGAAGAGATTTGTTCGCTTTTTTCTCGTTGACGTCGTCCCAGTCCATGCGCTTGAAACCCTGCCCCATGATTTCCTGTGCGTTGAGAATCATGGTGAAGGCTTTGGGGTCGATGTGCTGGATGGCGCGCTGGAGGATGGTGACTTCTTTGCGGTGGACGACGGTCATAATCATCTCTTTTTCGGTGCGGTTCCACATGCCGTTCACCGGAACGATGGAGCCGCCACGGTGAAGTTCGGAGAGGATGAAGTGGCGGATTTCCTCCGTTTTGTCCGAAATGATGAAGAAGGTTTTGTCGCTGGCGTACCCGCCGATTACTATGTCAATCACTTTGCCCATGATGAATATGGTAATGAGGGAGTAGAACGGGGTTTTCCAATCGGGGAAAGCCACGAAACCCAACACGACGATAATCAAGTCTACGGTCATCTGCATGGCACCTAAAGGCTTGCGGGTCAGTTTGTGGAGGATGGCAGCGAGGACGTCTGTCCCTGCGCTGGAGGAGCGGCTCTTGAAGATGAAGCCTGCGCCGATGCCGATGACTACGCCGCCGAAGATGCTGGCAAGGAGCACGCCTTCTTTCGGGGAGTCGGGATTGGTGATGCCGCCTTTGACGAGCTGCAGGGGGTCGTGGGCGATTTCAGGCGGATAGCCGAACCAATGTTCCAATGCCCAAGGATAGCCGTCGGCAAAAAGCGCCACTAACCAGAAGCAAATGAAGGTGCGGAATCCGAAGTCGCGCCCCAATATCTTGAAGCCAATCAAGCTCAAGGGCAGGTTGAAGCACAATGCCGCCATACCAATCGGGAAACCGAGTTTCCAGTTCAGGATGGTGGAAATACCGTAGATGCCCCCCGGCACGATTTGATAGGGGGTCATGAAAAAGGTGTAACCGGTGGCTATCACCATGGAGCCCAAAAGGAGGCATCCCCACGTCTGGAACCAACGTGCTGAGAAAATCTTTTCCTTATAATAGGATACTTTTGTTACGTTCATATCAGACATTATTTTAAAAACCGCGCAAAGATAATATAGTGCGACGTGATAAAACATGACAATTGTCATATTTTCTCATTTGGCAAAAAAATGTGCATTTAACATTGTATGTAGGAAAAAATCGTTAGTTTTGCACAGTTTTTCATCGATTGTGCAATTTAATAAACCCCATTACGATTAATGAAAACAAAATTGAGCAAGACGAAGACAAAGATTATCCTCGTGGCAAGGAAGCTTTTTGCCGAGATGAGCGCATATAAGGCGACGATGAGCAACATTGCGCAGGCTGCCCACATGAGCCGGCGGACGCTGTATATGCACTTCAAGAGCAAGGAGGAGATTTACCGGGAGGTGGTGGAATACGAAGTGAACCATATCATTGAACGGCTGCAAAAGGCGGCAAGTTCGGCATTGCCGCCGGACAGGAAGTTGCGGCTTTACATTCTGGCGCGGTTCAATGTGGTGGACAATCTGGTCAGGGGCAATAAGTATGTCCGCTATGATTTTGTTTTCAACAGTTTGCGGGTCGAGCAATTGCGCAGGAGAATCGACGTGAAGGAGCGGCAGTTGCTGACGGAAATCCTGCAAGACGGCAAGGAGCAAGGCATTTTCAATATTAACGACCCGGTGTCGTTCGCCAGGACGTTGCTGATTATGTTTAAGAGCTTGGAGCAGCCTTTTGTCATCATCGGGCATCGAAACAGGAATTACCAGACGCTGAGGGAGTATGTCGATTTATTGTTTAATGGAATTTTAAATAAAACGAAATTATAAATATGATGGAATTGTATATCAACAAAATCGTCCACTATTTACCGGAAAATGTTGTGCCCAATACGTACTTCAAGGAAGTAAACGGATTGGATGACGAGTGGATTTATTCGCGTACCGGCATCAAAAACCGCAGCAAGGCGGGCGAAGACGAGAATACGAACACGATGGGTATCAAAGCAGTAGACTTGGCTGTGAAAGATTTGCCATTCCCGATTGAGGAAGTGGACTTGATTGTGACAGCCACGTATTCGCCATACGACACGGTGGCGACTCCGGCACACATGGTGCAACGGCGGTATCATATCGAGAACGCGCAGTGTTTGAGCGTTTCTTCTGCCTGTTCGTCTTTCATTAACGCGCTGGAAATCGTCGAAGGGTATTTTGCGATGGGCAAAGCCACGAAGGCTTTGGTTATCGGCTCGGAGCATAACACTGCGTATGCCAACGAGAGCGACCCGCAAAGCGGGCATTTGTGGGGCGACGGGGCGGTTGCCGTCTTCATTTCCCCGAAGAATTACAGCGGGCATGATGCGCAGATTATGAGCATTTATACCCGTGGACTGGGGCATATCGGCAAGGCGGCTGAGGCGGTGTACCTGCGTCCCCGCAATGGCGGCATCGGAATGCCGGAGGGGAGGGATGTATTTGTCAATGCCTGCCATTATATGGTAAAGGCGTTGGAGGAGGTGACCCGTGCCTGCGGCAAGACTATCCAAGACATTGATTGGATTTCATCCCACCAAGCCAACCAGCGGATTATCAAAACCATTGCACGGCAATCGGATATTCCGGAAGAGCGTTTCCTCATGAACATTGAGCAACGTGGAAATACCGGAAGCCCCAGTTGTGCCATTTCGCTGTCGGAAAACATCGAGAAGGTGAAGCCCGGCGATTTGGTGGGGTTGACGGTCTTCGGCGGCGGGTATTCCTGCGGGGCAGTGCTTTTGCAGTTCTGAAAATAGCAGGATGCTGGCGTTTTGTAACATTTTTGTAACATATCTGTTTTATCTTTGTGACTCGATTATATAAATAACAGCCAGACTGTAATTTTATGCAGAAAACAGAAAAACGGATAGCGGAGAATTACGTTGAAAGAGACGTCAGTTGGATGTATTTCAACCAACGCATTTTGCTTGAGGCAGAGAAGGAATCGGTGCCTTTGTTGGAAAGGCTCAGTTTTTTGGGCATTTATTCCAACAATTTGGATGAGTTTTTTCGGGTGCGGGTCGCCACGCTCAACCGTATTATTGAGTATGAGGATAAGAAGATACGCCAGGAGCGGGACAGGGCGATTGAAACATTTAAGGAAATCAACCGGCTGAATAATTTGTATTCCGCTGATTTTGAAAAGACGTTTCAAAAAGTGGACAATGCCTTGAAGGAGAACGGCATTTGGCTTGTCAATGAAAATGAATTGAACGCAGAACAGGAGGCGTTCATCACACAATTGTACCATTACCGGTTGAATGGGGCGACGACCCCGCTGTTCTTTTCGAGTTTCGAGCAATTGCATGACCAGCCGGATGAAGAGATTTATCTTGCCGTGGAATTGCGGGATGGCAGTGTGGCAAAAAAGGGTAGCCCCAAGTATGCCTTGATTGATTTGCCTGTCAAGGAATTTGGCAGGTTTGTGCGTTTGCCGGATGCGGATGGCAAGATTTGTCTCATTTTTTTGGATGACGTTGTCCGTTTTTGTTTGCCGTTTATATTTGCAGGCACGCCATATACGGATTTTGAAGCGTATACTTTCAAATTTACGAAGGATGCGGAGATGGAACTCGATACCGACTTGCGAAATAGCGTGATGCAGAAGATTTCCAAGGGGGTGAAAAGCCGCAAGAAAGGGGAGCCTATCCGTTTGGTTTACGATGCGGACATGCCGGTCAGGATGATGCGCCATTTGAGCCGCATGTTGCATATTGACCGTTGGGATACCCAAGTGGCAGGCGGAAGATACCACAATATGAAGGATTTGATGAAATTCCCCGATTGTGGACGGAAGGAGTTGAAGTATAAGCCTCTGCAGCCGATTCTGAAATCGGATTTCATGATGGGGGGCAGCCTGTTGGATGCAATCCGAGAGAAAGACCGTTTTCTGCACTACCCTTACCATAGTTTTTCGAGTTTCCTGCGTTTGCTGAGGGAAGCTGCCATTAGCCCGGAGGTGAGTAGCATCAAAATGACGCTTTACCGCCTGGCAAAGGACTCGAAGGTGGTGAAAACCCTGATGGCTGCGGCACGGAACGGCAAGAAAGTGACGGTGGTAATTGAATTGATGGCTCGTTTTGACGAAGCATCGAATATCAGTTGGTCGAAACAGATGCAGGATGCCGGCATCAAAGTGGTGTTTGGCGTAGAGGGATTGAAAATTCACTCCAAATTGGTTTATATTGGCAGTAAAAAAGGGGATATTGCCTGCGTAAGCACGGGAAATTTCCACGAAGGAAACGCTGCCCAATATACGGATGTGGCAGTCATGACTGCCCGAAAGAAGTTGGTGCAGGAGGTGAACGAAGTGTTCGATTTTATCGAGACGCCCTATGTGCCGAGGGAGTTCAAGGAATTGCTTGTCTCACCCAATGACATGCGTAACCAATTAATTGCCAGGATTAATAAAGAAATCCGTAATGCGAAGGCGGGCAAGCCTGCTTATATTCTTGGCAAAGTTAATCACATTACAGACAGGGAGATGGTGCGCAAACTGTATGCAGCTTCAGCAGCAGGCGTGAAAATTAATCTGGTTGTGCGTGGCAATTGCTCGCTCGTGACAGGCGTTCCGGGTATCAGTGAGAATATACGAATTAATGGAATTATTGACCGTTATTTGGAACATTCGCGTATCTTTGTATTCGCAAACGGAGGCAATGAAACGTACCTTATCGGCTCGGCAGACTGGATGCCCCGCAATTTGGATAATCGGATTGAAGTGATGACGCCGGTCTATGACCCGGATATTCAGCGGGAATTGAAGTTGATTGTAGCGTATGGTTTGCAGGACACTTTCCAAGGGCGGACGGTTGACGGGACAGGACGTAATTTGCCGTGGACATTGGAAGAAGGGGAAGGCATCCGTTCGCAA
The DNA here is from genome assembly GCA_944321145.1 of uncultured Odoribacter sp. Classification (GTDB taxonomy): domain Bacteria; phylum Bacteroidota; class Bacteroidia; order Bacteroidales; family Marinifilaceae; genus Odoribacter. The sequence continues at coordinate 106,612 of CALUKF010000001.1, forward strand.
AGAGCGTTGTATGAACACTATTTGAGCGAAGAACAAAGAGTGATTAACGATTAATGATTAACGATGGGAAAGGTAAATTATGCGGCTATAGATATCGGTTCGAATGCTGCCCGTCTGCTGATAAAAAGCATAGACGAGGAGGCAGAGGCGCCGTTTTTTACGAAAGAGCAATTGGTGCGGGTGCCGCTCCGGTTGGGTGAGGATAGTTTCTCTACGGGAAGTATTTCTCCGGAAAAAGGGAAGCAATTACTGCGGCTCATCAAAGCATATCGTCAATTGATGAAAATTTACGATGTGAAAGAATACCGTGCGTGCGCCACCTCTGCCATGCGTGATGCGGAAAACGGCGAGGAATTGGTCAAGAGCATTTATAAAAAGACGGGTATCCGCATTGAGATTATCAATGGCGAAGAGGAGGCTCGGCTGATTTATGACAATCACGTGGAAGAACTGCTGGACAAGGATGCCAATTACATCTATGTGGATGTGGGAGGCGGTAGTACGGAAATCAGTCTTATTAATGAGGGCAAATTGAAAAATTCCCGTTCGTATAATATAGGCACCGTGCGTTTGTTGAAGGGTTCGGTGACGCAATATACCCGTAGTCGCTTGCGCCGGGATTTGAGCCAGTTTGCACAACTGTATCCGGGGTTGCGGATTATCGGTTCGGGCGGTAACATTAATAAATTATTCCGTATTGCCATGACGCCGGCAAAGAACAATATTGAATTTCCGGTAGAAAAGTTGCAGGCAGTCAATGAGCAATTGAAAGCCTTGAGCACCGAGGAACGCATGGCAAAATACAAGCTGCGTCCAGACCGGGCTGATGTGATTACCCATGCAGCGGACATTTTCCTGGAAATTGCCGGGCATACAGGAGCACAGACTATACTTGTGCCCACAATCGGATTGAGTGATGGGATTATCGATAGTCTGTTCGTGAAGGGGAGAGGGGATTAAAAATTATAGTTCATAGTCTACGCAAGCGCGGTCTGTTTTCAAGGGGGCAATCATTTCGTGAACGATGCGTTGGTGGGCAGGATGGTTGGCGTAGGCGGAGAGGGCTGCCATGTCGTTGACGAGGGCTTCAAGGCTGAGGTCCCAAGTCTCGGCAGGGTTGATGTTGATGCCGACGCGGAGTTCTTTTAACTCTGAGATAACAGCAGGCAACTTTTCTAATTCACACTTGATGGCAGCCATGCGTGCTGCTTTGTCGTCCGTGGTTTTGAATTTGAAAAATACGATGTGTTTGATCATGATATTGAGTTTTTAATGATTATATCTTTGTTTTCTGCCAATTGAAATACCGGAAGTAAACAAGGCTGCCGAGCAACAACAGGCAGTAATAGACAATTTCGCAGGTGAAGCAACCGGCTACAGGCCATTTCAGCCACCAGCAGGAGGCGAGAATGTAGGCGGCATAGAATACCTGGGCGGAGAGTTCGATGGCGAGTGCAGAACGGGTGTTGCCGGTGCCGGAGATGCCGCTAAAGCAGATATTCGACAAGGCAGCGATGAGTAATGCTCCTGCGATGACCCAAAGGGAAGGGATGGCTTCCTCAATGAGTTGCGCATCGTTAGTGTAAACGGCAAGTATGGGATGGGGGAAGAGAAGCATGAGCACTGCACAGCCGGCAGCAAAGACAAGGCTGATTTGTGCCACACGCCGGATGATGGGCTTGACTTTCTCGATGGCTCCGGAGCCGATGGCGTTGCTCACTAAAGTGTTTACGGTCGTGGACAATGCCTGTACGGGGATGAGGACGAGGATGTAAATGCTCCGGACGACGTTGGCGATAGCAAGTTCCCGTTGCCCGATGTGCTCGATGGCAAGGAAGAAGACAAACCATGTAGCGAGGGGAACGAATTGTTGCAGCATCATGAATACTGAAACGTTCAGTATTTGGCGAATAACGGGAAAGTCTATCCGCAGGCGGAGTTTGAGGTTGTACTTTTTCCGGTCGACGGCGTAGCGTGTGTAAAGAAGGAAGAAGAGCAACGAACCTGCCTCTGCCATGACCGAGGCGATGGCAGCCCCCTCCAAGCCCAGACGAGGCGCACCGAATTTGCCGAAGATGAGCACATAATCAAGCAGCACGTTGATGCCAGCCATGACGATAGCATTCAACGTGAGGACTTTCGTGCGGATGATGGCGACGTAGAATGCCCGATACATGACGTTTACAAAGGAGAACAGCAATCCCCAGACGCGCACGGTAAAGAAATCATAGGAGGCTTCCAATATCACTTCGGACGATAGCATGAGTTGCATCACAGGACGCGCGCTGAGCGTGGCAGCAACCAACAGCACCACTGCCATGAGGAAACTGAAGAGGCTTCCTTGGTTGAGAATGGTGCCTAAGGCGGCAAACTGTCCTTCGCCGTTGCGCCGTGCCATGAGGATTTGCGCGCCGATGCTGAAGCCGAAGGCAAGGGTGAACAGGCAGATATAATAAAGCCCGCCGAGCGCCGAAGCGCCCAGTTCCACTTCGCCCACGTGCCCAAGGAAGGCGGTGTCCGTCACATTGATGACGTTCTGTGCCAATAGCCCGAGGAAAATCGGGTAGCTGACCCGGATGATTTCTTTCTTGTTCTGCATTTACTTGTGTGTATATCCCCAGTCCTGCAAGGCGAATTCCCAATGCCGTTCCACCAATTCGATGGTGCGGGACTCGTACTTGTAGGCGTTCTTTTTGTATCCTTTTTTCTTCTCCAAATAAGCGGTGATGTCCGCTTTTGCCGCTTCAAAACCCGGAATGGAGAGGGTTTTGTAGATATGTTCCGTCATGCCCAAAGCATCTGCCTCGAAGTCCTCAAACTTGACTTCAATCAAGTTGCCTGACGGGATGAGGTGCTTGTCTTGTTCGTATTTGCGGTAAAGGCGGGCGTATACCTCCAAGATGTTGGCTTCCATTTGCTCCGGTGCGATGCGTTGCAATTGGAGGGGGATGATGGTGTTCGTAAAGAAACTGCGAGTGGATTCAAACACCGTGTACGGGTTGCGCATCAGGTAGATGAACTTCGCGTTCGGAAATATTTCCAACAGTTCCTTCACTTTGCCTGTATGGGGCGGGTTCTTGGACAGGAATTGCGTGCCTCCGGTGTCCCAAAGCGAAATCTTCATCAGTTTCAAGAAGGTTTCGCGGAATGTACGCCGTTCCTCTTCTGTTGCCCGTTCCATGGTCAGGAACCGGTCGCAATAGTCCATCATGTTTTGCGGCAGGTACCAAAAGTTGTAGTAAGAGCAAGGCATCATGTTCGAGAGGGCGAACTCCTCCTCTTGCGGCAGGTCTACATTCAACTCCATGTTGTCTGTCGGGCGTTTGTCAGGCATGAGCCATGCCATGGTTTTCTTGAACATGGGCTGTCCCCACATCATAAGGTGTGGGAAAACGGTCTGGTACGTTGTCGTGTAGCCGAAATGCTTGTCGTGCGCCAACACGTTGTGTACAAACGTCGTACCGCTCCGCCAATGCCCGAGGATGAAGAGCGGTTCCATGTTCACCTCCTTGTCGCGCAGCAGGCGGTTGTAGCGTCTGTCCTGCACGGCTTTCAGCGGACTGAGGATGCGGCATACGCCTTTCGTCAGCGCGTATTTTGTTTTCCATCCTTTTTCGATATGTTGCCCCCGGGTGATTGCACGGAAGGTTTTCCAATCCGCCCCAACCAATGTATTTACCGGTAATTTGCTAAATTCAAGTAAGCCCATATATTGATAGAGATTAACGATTAATGATTAACGATTAACGACGATTCATGATTGATGATTAATGAGTCTTTTTATGATAGTTGCGCAAGGCACTAATTTGTGCGCTTGCTTTTTCTATGTTTATCCGAAAGCCTTGTAGCTGTTGTTCATTGAGGTAGCCTAATCTGTTTGCCAATATTAAGTGGTTCATGGTTTCCATCAGACTGCAATAAGCAATAGACAGGAAATGGGCACTGTCTTTGCCTGTATTGCGCGAATTACCTTCAGCAATATTAGCTGGTACGGCAGATATCGCTCTTCTTAATTGGTCAGTTAAGGAGAATTGCTCTTCCTTTGGAAAGGTGGCTGTCAATTTATAGACATCAATGGTCATTCCCATTGTTTTTTGCCAAACATCTAATTTCTCAAATGAAAACATACTTCTTTCTCGTTAATCGTTCATCATTAATCCTTCATCAGTTTGACACTTATGCCTTGGCGGTCGAGGTCGTGAATGACACGCTCGATGGCTTCGTAATGCTCCTCGCCGATGCCCAATCGCGAGAGGTGGATTTCCGGAACTTCCAGCTCCTGCATGTCCTTCATTTCCACTTTGTCGATAATCATGCCCACGGCACTGGTGTTGTTCGTGATGGGGTCAATCAGGATGAAGGCGCCCGTACTTTTGTTCTTCTTGTATGGGTCGAAGAAGAGCGGTTTGTCCGTGGTGAAGACTACGCGGGCAATCTCGTTCAACTCCAATGCTTCCGCCGGCGACTGCTCCATGGTATTGACATTCACCTTGTAGCGAATCTTCTCGATTTTCACCCTCGACAGATTGGTGGTCTGCTTGATGAAAAAGCGTTCTTCCGGGTCCATGCGTTTCTCGTCCATCCATACGAGCATTGCCTCGAAGGTGCGTGAAATCATCGGCAGGTTGTCCGGATGCACCAGCATTTCTCCCCGCGAGATGTCAATCTCGTCCTCCAGCGTCAGCGTGACGGCTTGCGGCGGGAAAGCATAATCCAAATCCCCGTCGGCAGTGACGATGGCTTTCACCCGCGACCGCTTCATGGAGGGCAGGGCAACCACCTCGTCGCCTTTGCGTATGATGCCGGATGCCACCGTGCTGCTGAAGCCCCGGAAGTCCAGGTTGGGGCGCAGGACGTATTGCACCGGATAGCGGAAATCCTCAAAGTTCTTGTCGCTCCCGATGTGCACCGTCTCCAGAAATTCGAGCAGTGGCTTGCCCGTATACCAAGGCATATTCTCAGAATGTTCTACCACATTGTCCCCTTTCAGCGCAGAGAGGGGAATGCACACAATATCCGGAATGTCCAGCGGGGCAGCAAACTGCCGGTAGTCCTCCGCAATCCGGCTGAACACCTCTTCCCGGTAGTCCACCAAATCCATTTTGTTCACTGCCAACACCACGTGCTTGATGCCAAGCAGCGAGACGAGGAACGTGTGGCGCCGCGTCTGCGTGATGACCCCCATGCGGGCATCCACCAGAATCACCGCCAGGTTGGCAGTCGAGCCGCCGGTAATCATGTTGCGTGTATATTGCTCGTGTCCGGGGGTATCGGCGATGATGAATTTCCGCCGGTTGGTTGAAAAATAGCGGTATGCCACGTCAATCGTGATGCCTTGTTCGCGCTCCGCCTTCAATCCGTCGAGCAGCAACGCGTAGTCGATATTGTCGCCCGCGTTGCCATATCGCTTCGTGTCGCGCTCCAAAGCGTCCAACTGGTCTTCGTACAACTTCTTGCTGTCGAAGAGCAGCCGCCCGATGAGCGTTGATTTCCCGTCGTCCACCGACCCGGCGGTCAGCAGGCGCAGCAGGTCTTTCTTTTCGTCCTGGTCTAAGAATGCTTTTATATCTAATTTTTCCATCTTTTTCTGTTTTTCATCTGTCATTTATATTGTAACTGCCTCCCCACTCGCGTTGGTGGGACACCTCCACTCGCCCGAGTGGGATATACCCATCCGCGTTGGTGGGCATGTTCGATGCGCCCGTATCGATGCATTCGATGTTCCCGTATTCGATAGTCGCATACGCCCGTATTCGATAGTCGCATGTTCCCGTATTCGATAGTCGCATATTCCCGTATGCGGCATCGGCATATTCCCGTATCCTGCTTTCGCATGCTTCCTGTCCCATCGTTCATCTTTCATCGTTCGTCGTTCATCAAAAATACCCTTCCCTTTTCTTCTGCTCCATGCTGGCGTCCTGGTCGAAGTCGATGACCCGCGTGGTGCGCTCCGATTTGGTGGTGGTCATCATCTCCTCGACAATCTTCTCAATCGTGTCGGCATCCGATTCCACGGCGCCCGTCAGCGGCCAGCAACCGAGGGTACGGAAGCGCACCTTCTTCATCTGGATTTTGTCACGGTACTGCTCGGGCAGGCGGTCGTCGTCCGGCATGATGAGGTTGCCGTCGATTTCCACCACCGGGCGTTCCTTTGCGAAATAAAGGGGCACGATGGGGATATTCTCCATGCGGATGTATTGCCAAATGTCCAGTTCCGTCCAATTCGACAGGGGGAACACTCGAATGGACTCGCCTTTGTGAATGCGGGCATTGTAGATGTTCCACAGCTCCGGGCGTTGGTTTTTCGGGTCCCATTGGTGGAACTTGTCGCGGAACGAGAAGATGCGTTCCTTTGCCCGCGATTTCTCCTCATCGCGGCGTGCACCGCCGAAAGCGGCATCAAACTTGTATTTGTCCAATGCGTTCAGCAATGCCTGGGTCTTCATCAGGTCGGTATGCACCTTGCTCCCGTGGGTGAAAGGTCCCACGCCTTCGTGGAAGGCTTTCATGTTCGACTCTACAATCAAGTCCCAATGGTTCTCCCGCGCGTACTTGTCGCGGAATTCTATCATCTCCTTGAACTTCCATTTGGAGTCGATGTGCATCAATGGGAACGGCACCTTGCCCGGATAAAAAGCCTTCTCCGCCAGCCGCACCATCACCGACGAGTCTTTCCCGATGGAATACAACATCACCGGGTTTTCAAATTCTGCTGCCACCTCGCGGATGATGTGGATGGACTCCGCCTCCAATTCCCGCAAATGGCTCAATTTATATTCTGGTATCATATTGTTAATCGTTAATCATTCATCGTTAATCGTATCTTGGGCAGAATGGCATCCAGCAGTTCCTGCACGGAATTTTCCAGCGGCTGGCAAGACGTATCAATGGAAATAAAAGGATGTGCCGGTGCCTCGAAAGGGGCGGACACGCCTGTGAAGTCCTTGATTTCGCCGCGCCGCGCTTTGGCATACAGCCCCTTCACATCCCTTCGCTCACATTCTTCAATCGGCGTGCTTACATACACTTCATAAAAATCTTCCCGCCCGATGATGTCGGCAGCCATCTCCCGGATTGCCTCTGTCGGGCTGATAAAAGCGGCTATCGTCACAATCCCGCAGTCCACAAACAACTTTGCCACCTCTGCAATCCGGCGGATATTCTCCGTCCGGTCTGCTTCCGAGAAACCGAGGTTGTTATTGATGCCGCTGCGGATGTTGTCTCCGTCGAGGATGCGGCACAAAAGCCCCCGCTTGTACAACTCTCTTTCCAACGCAATCGCGAGCGTGCTCTTCCCCGAGCCGCTCAGTCCGGTGAACCACACCATCACTCCCCGCTGTCCCAACAATGCCTCCCGGTCTTTCCGTTGCAGCATCTTTTCAAATATCGGATAAATATGTTCCGCCATGTGCTTTACTTATTAATCATTTCACAATAAACCACGGATTCCGCAGGTCTTCCTTGTTATACGTCAAGGGTGTCACTCCGTCTTCGTGGTACATTTCTTTCCCTGCCGCCTTGGCAATGGCATGCCCTGCCGCCGTGTCCCATTCCATGGTGGGGGCGAAACGCGGGTAAATGTCTGCCGTCCCTTCTGCCACCAAGCATATCTTGATAGAACTGCCCATGCTCACCAATTGCACTTCCCCATGTTCCTGTCTCAGCCGTTCCAAGAAAACTTCTGTTTCCGGATTCCGGTGCGACCGCGAAGCCACTGCCACAAATCCCTTCTCTTGTCGCGCTATCGGCAACCGTACGGCGCGACGTTCCATTGCAGCAAAATCCGCGCCATTCTTTGCGTCTACGTCCTCCACTTTCCATGCCCCTTCCCGGATTGTGCCGTAATACAATGTCTTTCGCTCCGGAATATACACCACTCCCAATGCAGTCTTCCCCTCATACACCAATGCGATGTTCACCGTGAACTCTCCATTGCGTTTAATGAACTCTTTTGTTCCGTCCAGCGGGTCGACAATCCATACCGTTGTCCACTTCCGCCGTTCGGCGTAATCCATTGTTTTGCATTCTTCGCTGATAATCGGGTAGGGGGTCTTGCCCAACTGCTCTACAATAACTTCGTTCGCCTTCTTGTCCGCTATGGTCAGCGGCGAATGGTCTGCCTTCAGTTCCACCTCAAAATCCGCTTTCGGGTCATGATATATTTCCGAAATCTTCTCGCCTGCTTTCAATGCCGCCTGTATTGCGGTTTCCAATAATCCGTTCATAACTGTCTCTAAAAACAAAATGTCCCGCAAAAATAGGCAAATTTCCTCTACCTGACAACCCCTGTTTGGATTTAAGGTTTCATGGCTTTCAGCACCTCCTCTTCCGTGATGGATAATTGTGCGGCGATTTCTGCTGCGCTTTTGCCGCTTGCTGCGAGGAGGGGGATGAGGGAACGGATAACTTGCTGTTGCTGGAGAATAGTTGCTTCTTTTTGTTGCAAGGCTTCATCCTTTTGCTGCAGAGCTTCATCCTTTTGCTGCAATGCTTTCTCCTGCCTTTCAATGACTTTGTTTTGTTGCATGATTTCCGAGTCTCGGGCATCGATTTCAGAGAGGAATTCATCCTCCACAGACATGGCTTTCCGGATATTTGGGGCGGAGGCAGCTTTTGCCAAGCGGTTGATAAGCAATTGTTCGTCCTGGTTTTTCCAGAGCTGTTCGTCAATTTCGAGTAGCTGAGTATTGCCTTTCATGGCATATTTTTGGTCGAACACGCAGAGCAGCCGTTCCAGCCTGTTCCGTGTCTTTTGCTGGAGGTAAGGAATCTGCACGATAATGCTGTCGTGTGTGAGGCTTTCTACAAACGGGTCCGGCACCCCTTCGCCAATGGGCTTGGAATCATAGTCGAGGTAGCTTCTGCGTATATAAATGACAGGTTCTTTCAGGTCGCCGAGTTTGTGCCCGAGGATGTATATGGACACAATGGGCAAGGCATATCCTTTGGGATTTTTCTCTTTTGGCGGGATATTCTCCTTGTTTTGATATTGCGCGCCGAGGTATTCCCGGAACCTTGCGGTTTCCGTGGCAAGCCATGTTTTTTGCAACTCGATGAGGATAAGTTGCTCTTTTCCGTCTTTGTCGCGCACATTTGCAGAGAAGTCCACCCTGTATATGGTAATGGCTGCTTTTTCCTCGCTGGTGTATTCGTGCCTCCGCATTTGCAGTTCAAGCACATCTTTTTGCAGGAGTGCAGAGAGCAGCATGCGAGCTACCTTTTCATCCTCCATGAGGTATTTGAATACCGAATCGTATAACGGGTTTGCAATGATAGTCATGACAGTTTGCTTTTTGATTCTCCTGCAAAGGTACGGAAAATTTAATGGATTGCATTTTTAAGTTAATGATAAATTTTGTCAGAATGAATACACTAATAAATGAATGAGGGCGATTTTGTCACCCTCATTCATTTGTGTAATTATTAGACTTTTAATTATGCATTCTTCCTGGACAATTTTCCATGACAGTACGAAGTCGTAAAGCTTGTTCATAGGTAATTGTTGAAGATTTAGAATATGTGTCCATAATATTATAAGATGAGTAGAAATAAATATTTTCTTCTGACGAATCACGATAAGTGCTTTTATCGATGCTTGTAGTCATATTGTAAGTATAAGTGTCGCTACAATAATCTACATCACCATTGATATAGGGGAAAGCACCATAGTATTCGTACATTGTAGGAATTAGTCCATAATATAGTCCAATGTAATATTCTAATCTTTTTTCTGAGCAATCAGCAAGATCAAATACATCAGAGGCTCGTAAAGTTATACCTGTTTCATTGTAATTATTCCATGTGATTTCAGTTGTATTTGACACTGGAATTAAATTAAATCCAGCTAAAGTTGTTCCATTATCAAGTACATATTGAGGTCCAGAAGCAGAAGATTGGTATGTGGTCGGGTTGACATAGATATTTAAAAAACGATTAGGATCCCAAAGTAAGTTTTTATTAATATATTCATTTACTTCCAGTTGGGTCATATTTCCAATATCAAGACGGTTAATACCTTCTTCTTCTAATTTTTCTCCATTTACATCAGTAGGAGATAAAATAAATTTGATTTTGGTATCTATAGCACAAGGTGCATGAATTAAAGATGCTGCGAATGCTCCATTAGTGTGTTCTAATAATTTTTGAAAAAACTCAACAGTCATCCCGTTAAATATTTCATTAGAATTTTCTGGAACTAATAAATGGAAAACAACAGGTATTGTGATTGGCTTATAGTCAACAACTGGAGGAGCGATTAGTTCTACTTGACATGGTTTGCTTTCTATTCCATTAACTATGGCAATAAATTCAATTGTTGATCCTGCTCCTTGATTTGTACGATAAGTGCCATCTTCGATAACTTCTCCATTTAAAGTTTTTATCACTATGTCTGAAGGTGAAATTCGATCATTTTCTAAAGACGTAGAAGTTGTAAATATAGAATCTTTTATAATTTGTTTTCCATTTACAATCATTTCGATACGTCGCGTGTGTGTTACATTTACGTATGGGGTTACTTCTAATTGCAATTCTGATATCCCATCAGCGATTAATTTAGTACAATTAGGGCTGATTCTTACAGAAGTGACATCTTTAACGCCAATAGGTTCTAAATAAGCTTCATATTTGCTTTCTGTACAAGCAGTAATAAAGCAAGTTATAATTAAAATTATTTCCATGTTTTTCATAAAAACTCCTTTCTTTTTTTACATGTTCCAACCTGGATTTTGTCTTATATGATTATTTTGTAGTTCTTCTTCTAATGGAATGGGCAGACAAAAACGATAATCGTTGTCTTCAATTGTATATTCAGGCTCTTCTTCGTTTTGATAAGATTTTCGTGTCCAACCTTTAGGATTACGAATTAAATCACACCAACGCACATCTTGTTCCAAACAAAATTCTCTACGGCGTTCGTTAAGAATCTCTTGCAATAGGTCATCGCCTTTGAAGCCTTCATAGTTTTGATAACGACTTCGTTGAAAATCTTCCAACCAAATGCGAGCATTTCCATTATCTCCCAAGCGAGCATAACTTTCTGCAATAATTAAATACATTTCTGCGTAATGGAAATAATTAAATATGACTTGCTTTGTGAACATGTCAGCAACATCATCAAATTTAGTAATGTTTTTCTCTGCCCCGAAAAATAGTTTTTTTCTCACATCATTATCTTTATATATACTATATAAGGCATCGGTTGGAAATTGGTAAATGCCATAACTTGACATGATATTGTACATTCCTCCATAATAATAATCGTACCACACAAAAGTCAAGAGAGATTGCTTTGTATTTTTAAATACACCTGTTTCGTCTGAATTGATAAAAGGTTCATAGAAATCAGGAGAAGGAAGAACATAACCCTCTAAAACTATTTTTGCATGTTCGATAGCTGCTGCATAATCTTTTTCAATGCCTGCACCTGAACCACTTTTGAAAAGGTAAACTTCAGCTAAAAGAGCATGTGCTAATAATTTATCAAAAAAGATATTATAAGATTCACGAGGTTGTGTTTCGCTGTTTATAATATCTGTAAGGTCGGTAAGAATATAATTATAAACTTCGGTTTGTGTTCTTCTACGCATATCGGCTTCTCCAACAGCCTCTGAGTCTAAATTCACAGGTATTCCAAGGTCATTTTGCAGATAGGGAGAAAACCATTGTAGTAATTTAAATAAATACCAAGCTCTTAAAAATTTTGCTTCATTACGGACTATATCTTTTTCCGTTTCTGTCGCTTCTACTTCATTTACTTTATCGATAATGGTATTGTAAAATCCAATATTGGAAAAAAATGTGCTCCATAAATTTCCTGGCATATCTTCATTTTCCCAATTTAAACTTTCAATATAAAGTGATTCAAAGTTTGATGTGTAATAATTTTCTAAAAAACGGTCTGTATTTAAGTCATCGCTTTGAAATGCAAAGAAATAATATAGATCTTCATTCTTAAAAGGAACAGAGGTGCCAGCTAATGTATTGTCTGTTTCATTGAACATTCGAATATGGGCACCCATGAGGGCTTTTACATCTGTAGATACAACCAAACGATTTGTTGGTTTTATTTCCAAAAACTTTTCGCAGGATGTTAATCCCAATAGAAATAAGAATAGAAAAAATAAATTCTTCATAACCTTTTTGTATTTAGAATCCAACATTCAAAGTAATTGTATATTTACGTGTATTCGGATAACCGAATGATCCCATTAAAACTGGGTCTATACCTTTGTAGTTTGAAAGCGTAAATAAATCTTTAGCAGTAAAACTAATGCGCGCTGTACTAAAACCGATTTTACTTAGTATTTCTGGTTTTATGTTATAGCCTATTGTCAGATAACTACACCTTAGGTAGTCTCCTTTTTCAAGTAAACAATCATACATATAATTTGATGCAGCTCTCCATCCTTCTGACAATTGAGGTATATTAGTGACATCTCCCGCTTGTCTCCAACGATATAGGTCAGATACATGACGATTTGTTGCATCTAATGCACGGAATGTTGTAAATGATTTTATAAGGTGTCCAGCTTTAAATTCAAAATTTGTTGAAAAGATGAATTGTTTCCAATTAATTGAGGTCGAAAAACCGCCGATGAGGGGAGGATCTTGTTTCCCTAAATAAAACACAGTAGCTTCCGGCCATTCCTCTCCACTAACATCCATATTTAGGGTTGCACCGTCATTTCCTGTATATGTTAATGCATATCCATTTATAGGATCAACTCCGGCAAATTTGTAGCCGAACCATGCATTTACTGGATAGTTTTCAACATATTGATTGGCATTTTCTAGAGTGGCGATAGGTAAATCACCTTCTTTTTTGTAAAATGTTTTTTTTACTTTATTATTATTGAATGCTAAATTCAATTTGCCAAACCATTGGAAATGTTTTCGTTTTAATAATGTTAGCCCTAAATCAACCTCCCAACCATTGTTATAGATATCTGCTACATTTTTTGTTACTTCATTACGCCCGGAAGAATAAGGTAATGACATTCGATCCAATACGTCTCGTGTAATATTATAATAATAATTTACTCCGACTTCGAACTTGTAATCTAAAATTGAAAAATCTAATCCTATATTCATGTCTTGTTTTGTTTGCCATTTTACATTTGGATTTGGATAATCAAAACTAGTTGGAACGCTTTGTCCATCATAAATGACACTTTGTCCTAAATTCATTATTACGAATGGTAAGGCATTTTTGTCAATACTACCTGTGTAACCAAATCCTGCCCGTAAAGAAAGTAAATTTATCCATGTCAAGGTTTCTATGAATTGTTCCTTATGTAAATTCCAGCGTGCTCCAACATTCCATAATGGAGTAAATTGATTGTCATTGCCAATAATATCTGATCCATCATAGCGAACAGCTCCAGTCACGATGTATCTGTCCATATAAGAATAAGAGGCATTGGCAAAGAATGAGGACATTTTTGATTCTTCTCGCCCGGTACCGCCTAACGAGGAAAATTTAATTGCTCCGCCATCAATGCCATTCATTTGTGGAAAACCAATGATGCGGTGTTCTTCATCAAATACTGGCGAATAATTATAAGAGTTGTAGGAAATACGTGATGAAATTTCTTGTCCGGCAAATAGGGTAATGAAATGCTTCCCTTTTAATTCTGTTGAATACTGTAATGTATTCCGTATAGTATAGGCATTACTATATCCAGTGGACTCATTTAATGAACCTTTGACGAGTTCATGAGCAATGTCGCCACTCCCATTTGTTCCGTTCATCCAATTGTTTTTAAAATTAGTATAGGTACCTTCCCCTTCAATAACTCGATTATGATTAGAATTAGCGTTATACACACCATGAATGGAATACATTAATCCTTTGATAATTTCCCACTCTACCTTTAATGATAATTCTGCATCTAAATAGCGGCTGGTATTGGTATTTCGGTTTAGGTCATCAAGAATATTGAATTTATCCCATGCAAGTCCATCCCGTAAAGTACTTCGTGTTGGGTCCCATGTAATATCATAGGCTAAGCTGCCATCTGAATTATAAGCTTGTTCATATGGATTAGCATACATCGCGTATTCTAATGAGTTAACAATGCTGGCTGTTATTCTATCATTTCTCATTGTAGCAGAAAGTCCTCCAGTAATACGAATCTTTTTTGAAGGATTATGAGTTAATTTAATGTTCATACCTAAACGATCATATCGGTTATTGGGTTCAATACCTTTTTCTCGTAGGTAATTAATAGAAGCATAATGTTGAGTCTGTTCAGTTCCCCCTGACATACTAAAATTATATTGTTGTGAAAGGGCTGTATGGTATATTTCTTGGAACCAATCGGTTTCTATATTTCTGAGACGATTAATTTCCGTTTGCGCCTCATTTTCGGAAATAACACCATAATCTACTTGTTGAAGTAAACGGGTAATTCGTCCCGGGGTGGTGGAATAAATGAAATTTTCTTCATAAATCTCTTGTTCAAATTGGATTTTTTCAGCAGTATTCATCATTTCCACATTGTTTCTGGGACGTTCTGTGATGCCAAGATTAACTGAAGCATTAAAGCGAGTTTTTCCGACTAAGCCGCTTTTTGTTTCTACCACAATGACTCCGTTTGCAGCCCGTGCTCCATATATGGCTGTTGCAGCAGCATCTTTTAAAACTGTAATTGATTTAATATCATCTGGAGCAATATTGCCTATTCCTGTTGTAAAAATAGTTGATTGCAAATCTGTTGAACCACTTTGAATATTGGGAATTTCTCCTTGAAGTGGCATTCCATCTACTATCCACATGGGTTCTGTGCTTCCTGTCAAAGAATTGACTCCACGTATTTGTATTTGAGCATCTTGACCAGGACGTCCGCTTGAGATCATATTTAGACCTGATACTGTACTGTTTAAAATTTCATCAATGGATTGTAACCCCCTTCCTGCAATTTGGTTTGCTGTTATGGTTGTTGTAGAACCAGTCATGCGTTCTTTTCGTATTGTTTGGTAACCAGTTACTACAACTTCATCCATTTCATTTAATTCTTGTGATAATGTGATATTTAATTTTTCGCCTGTATATTGAATTTCCTGCGTCTCCATCCCTACAAACGAGAACACAAGCGTAATATCATTATTGCCGGGAACATCAAAACTAAAATTGCCGTCAATGTCCGTCGCGCCGCCAATCGTCGTCCCCTTCAACACCACCGTCACGCCCGGCAGCGGTTGCCCTTGCTCGTCGCGGACTTGCCCTTGCACGCGCACTTCCTCGACTGTCCCCGTCGGTTGTTTGGGCTGGATGACAATCACGTCGTTCTCGATGCGGAAAGTCATGCCGGTGCCTTCCAACACGGCTGCCATGACGTCCTCAATGGGCGCGTTTTGCATGTCGATGCTCTTGGCTCCCAAATCTTTCACTTCCTCGTGGTTGAACAGGAACCTGTAACCCGAAGTCTGGCGCAGTTCGAGGATGATTTCCTCCACGCCCATCTCTTTTACTTGCAGGGTGACCGTCTTCGATTGCGCCCCCGCGACAAAGGGAAGCAGCAGCAGACAGACGATTACACCTAATTTTTCCCGCCATTGCGGGACGCGGTGGCGAAATTTTTTCGCCGTTCCGCCATCCAATTGTCTGGAATCTTTCATACTTTTGTATTTATAATTAATAAACTGACTCTTGGGGAACCGGTTTGCTTAGTGGGGCTATGCAGCCGGTTCTCCTTTTTTCACTCTCGCGGGCAGACCGTTACCTGCCGCCCGTTTATCTTAAAATTTACTTTGGTCGTCATAGCTATCATCCGCAGCACTTCCGAAAAATCCGCATACCGCTCCAAGTCGCCCGTGAAGTGCAAGTCTTTCAGGCGCTCAGCCTCGAATGCCGTCTCCACATTGTACCACACCGCCAGTCGCGCCATAATGTCCTCCAACCGTTCATTCTCGAAAATCAGCATGCCCTTGTGCCATAAGCAATAGGAAGCCGCATTCACATTCCTGATTTCCGTATGCTCGTCCTTGGGATTAAACCGCGCCTGCTGTCCCGGTTGCAGCCGGTACTCCCTGCCGTTGCGTGCGACGCCCACGCTCCCCGTTGCCAGCGTAGTGTGCTGCACGGCGCCGGGATAGGCATTGACATTGAACGACGTGCCATATACCCGCACGTCCGCTCCGGCTGTACGGACAATAAACGGATGCGCCCGGTCTTTCGTCACCTCAAAATAGGCTTCGCCTTGCAATTCCACAGCCCGTTCCTTGCCGCTGAATGCCACCGGATAGCGCAGCCGCGTGTCTGAATTGAGCCATACCATCGTCCCGTCCGACAATTGCAGGCAAAATTCCCCTCCACGCGGAATCTCAATCGTATTGTACTGCTCCGCCGCAATGGGGGATTCCGATTTATAACTTGCCATGCCCTTGCCCACATGGATATCCGCCCCCGACTTGTCCTGCACGACAGTGACGCTGTCCCGCCCTGTCAGATTGACGGTCTGCCCGTCTGCCAAAATAATCCGTGCCTGGGGACGCCCCGGTTCGATGGCTTCGTGCTGTGCTTGCGCCACGGTCTGCACCGCCGGCACCTCCTTTTGCTTCAGCCACAGGATGCCCCCGGCGGCAAGCAATATAGCGACACCGGCAGCCGCCAGACTCCAATTCATCCTGCGCACAGGCGCTTGGCGCCGTGGCGTCCGGTCAGCAAACCAGTCGAAACGTTCAATCAGGCGTTCGATGTCCGCTTTCCGGGGTTCACTACATTCCTCGTTCCATGCCTTTTCGGCTTTTTCATAATACTTGCGGTGGGAATCGTCCTCAGCCAGCCATGCTTGGAAGATTTGCTCCTCTTCCTCGCTCGCCTCGCCTTTGATTTTCCGGGCGATGATTTCCCATTCTATCATTTGATTCTTGTCCATACTTTTCTATTTTTACCCCAAGTACACACAACTTTGAAAATGGGGGACAAGAAAAGCCACTTTTTTTGAAAAAAAATGCACCCGCCCAACAAGTATCTGAATATCAAATGCCGATAAGAATAAAAAGCAGATTCTCCCGCAGCGTTTTCAGCGTCCGTTTCAGGTGCGTCTTGACCGTCGATTCTGCAATCCCCATTTCCTCGGCGATGACGCTGATTTTTTTGCGGCGCACAATGTGTTCCAGCAGGATGTGGTGCCCCTTCTCCGGAAGGGTTTTCAGCACTTCCCGGAGGCGTTTCTGGAGTTCCGGGTCAGTCTCCGGGTCTTCGAGATTGGAGAAAAGCATGGCTTCCACGATTTTATCGCGGTGGGAATCGCGGATTTTGAGATTGCGCAAATGGTTGATGCAGGCATTCTTCACAATGACTAAAAGGTAAGTGACAATATTGCGCGAAGGGTCGTATTGGTCAGTATTCACCCACAGCGACAGGAAAGCATCCTGCACAATATCTTGTGCATCCTGATAGTCATAGACATATCGCATGGCATATTCCTGCAGGGAGTCGAAATAATGGCGGTACAGGAAATGGAACGCCTCCTTGTCTCCTTGCTTGATGCGCAAGCCTATGGCTTTCAATTCTTCCGGACTGGGCTGCGGTTTCTTCATCTCACATATTTATTATTAAGCCCCAAAGGTAGATAAAACTCTTAAAAATGCGGCATGTTTTCCGGGATTTTTATTTTGCGGCATATAATCCGCGTTCAATGCCTGCAGCCTTGACGACCGGCTTGCAGCCCTTTTTCGAGAGGCATCTCCCTTATTCCCCTTTCTATCTAATCAATTGCTTGTCAATATCCTATAGTATATAATTTAATTCCGATTATAATTCAAATCCAAATCATTTCCATTTTAAAATGGTAATGAAATGAATATAAAACGAAGATGAAATGGAGTTGCTTGCTGTATGTTATTAATATGTAGTTAATTAGACATTGCTTTATCGTTGATATGAAAAGGATATGGAAGAATGACTGTATCTTATTGATACGCATTGCTTTATGTGTGTTTGTCATTGGGTATATAACAAAGAAGTGGCATGCCATCACGGCATGCCACTTCTTTGTTATGTTAAAACGGGCTGTTTATTCCCGCAATTTCTTAACCATGGCTTCGGCGATGGCTTTGCATTGCTCGATGTCCGAGGGTTTGATGGCGCCGGTGGCTTCGTCCGGTTCGGCGACGACTTCCCACTTCATCTTTTCAGCGAATGCCTTGAAACGGGGCATGGCTCCGCCTCCCCAAGTCTTGTTGCCGAAATAAGCAAGGAGGTGGTTTTTTACACCCATGTTTTCCAATTCGCAAAGGAGGGTGTCCATCGTCGGGAAAATGCCGCCGTTGTAAGCGCAGCTGCCGAGGATAACCCCTTTGTAGCGGAAAATGTCGTTGATGATGTAGGACGGGTGGGTCTTGGAGGTGTCGTGGATGCGGATTTTACGGATGCCTTGCTCTGCCAGGAAACGCCCGATGAGGTCTGCCATCTGCTCCGTGTGCCCGTACATGCTGCTGAAGGCAATGACAACGCCTTCGTCCGTCTCGTATTTGCTCCACTTGTCGTAACGGGCGATGATGTCGGCGATGTGGGTGCGCCAAATCGGTCCGTGGGTAGCGCAAATCATTTCGAGGGGCAGCCCGCCCAATTTCTTCAAGGCGGCTTGTGCAGGCATGCCATACTTGCCGACGATGTTGGAATAGTAGCGGCTGATTTCTTCTTCCAGGTAATCCAGGTCTACCTGGTCGTCAAAGATACCGCCGTCCAATGTGCCAAACGAACCGAAGGCGTCGGCGCTGAAGAGCAGTTTGTCCTCCGGCACGTAGGTAACCATGGTTTCAGGCCAGTGGAGCATGGGCACCATGTAGAATGCCAGGGTGCGGCTGCCGATGTTCAGCGTGTCGCCTTCTTTCACTTCGAGGAGGCGGTGGTTGACGCCGTAATAGTTCTCCAGCATGGGGAAGGTTTTGGCGTTCCCGATGACCGTGAGGTCGGGGTAGCGGGCGAGGAGGCTCTTGATGGCTCCGGAGTGGTCGGGTTCCATGTGGTTGACAACGAGGTAATCCACAGGGCGTCCTGCGAGCACGGCTTCAAGGCTTTCGAGGTAGTCGTCCATGCGGCTGCGTTCCACCGTATCCAGCACCACGGTCTTTTCGTCAACAATAACGTATGAATTGTAGGCAACGCCTTTCGGCAGCGGCCAATAGTTTTCAAAGATATGTGTCCTTCTATCGTTGACTCCCAACCAATAGATGTTCTTTTTGATTTCAATTGCGGTATTCATGTCTGTGTCTATTTTACTAAAAAGTCGGAGCATTTGTTTTGGCTCCGACCTTTTCACCATTATTTATTTCTTTGCTTTTTTGCCTTTGGTTTTTTCGTAGGGGATGCCTAATTTGTCTTTCAGCTCGTCAGGCAGCGCGTCTTTGTGAATCATCACGGACGTAGTCTTGAACGCTACGAAAGGATAGGATGCGTAGAGGTAGCCGTCGTATTCGCCGTAGTCGCCCCAAGAGTTCTTCACGATGAAGTATTTGTTGCCGAGTTGGTCAACAGCTTTGCCGATAACGTGCATGCCATGGTCGTCGGTGGTCAATTGGCTGTCGAATTCCTGTTGGCGCAATTCCTGGGTGATGGTTTTTTCTTTGCCCGGTTTTTTGGTCAATTCAGCCTGGCGTTTGCTTGCCGGCATGCTTACCCATTTAGCGATTTCAGCGTCGCTCATTTCTTCCATGTTTACGTCCGGAACGATGGCAATGCTGCCGCCACGGGAGAAGCCTACTTCAGAAACGTCTGAACCCCAGCTGAAGGTGTAGCCATTGTCAATGGCTTTGTCCAGGATGTCCATCAATTCTTCCAACGGGAGGTTGTAAGATTCTTCGCCAATCCAGTTATCGGGTACTTCCAAAGCGAATTTGGTGTAGAACGGATGGTGCGTGAAGGAAGTCAGGCTCACATAGTCGTCCATGTTCAAGCCGCATGCTTCGGTGGCGAAAGTCTGCGGGGTGTATTCTTTGCCTTTCCAAGTGAAAGTTTCGGGTTTTTCTCCGAGGTAAGCGTCCAATACGGCGTCATATCCACGCAACCAGGCGGTAGAGATTTTCTTGTTCGGGTTGCTGACGATGGCGTCTACATAGTTCTTCAGCACAGCGTCCAATTCGCCATGCACGTGCACGTCTTCGCCATAGTTCAAACCGGAATAGATTTCCAGGGGCACAATGCCATGTTCTTTGATTGCCCAAGTAACGTCGGCTGAGGCTCCGCCCTGTCCGAAGTTCAGTTTGCCTTGCATGCGTACATATTTGACGCCTTTTTCATGGTAGGTGTTCCATACCACGTACAGCGGCGCGAGGCTCACGGAGTCTTTGCCGAGGCGCATCATTTCGGATTCGAGGAAAGAGATGGTAGACCATGACCAGCACGTACCGGCGCGGTCTTGTGATTTAACGCTTGTTGCAGGAAGACGTTTCAGTTCGGTGAATTTGAATCCCTCTTCTGTCTTGTTTTCCTGTGCTGAAGCTACGGTGGCGAAAGCCAGTAATGCTCCAACGGTTAAAGTTGCAAATTTGTTCATACGCTATTTTGTTTTTATTTTAATGTTAGAAAAATCTACGTTTTAGACGGATGCCAAAGGTAGGAAAATGCCCGCTCAAAATGGAGTTTTACTCTCTTTTTTATGCGGTTTTAAGAAAAGATTAACACTCTTCCCGTTCCACTTTGCTCCAAAGGCTGATGTTGCCCATGAATTTGTATTTCCGGTTGCAAATCCAAATAAATACGAGGGCAGCGAGCAGGATAACCACCGAGTCCATGATGGAAGCGGTGGGGGCGATTTCATAAAACAAGGCATGCGTCCGCAGGGTAGAGGAGCCGGACGTGACGCACAGGGCGCTCAGGATGTTGTTGGCAGCGTGTATGCCGAGCGCCAATTCCATGCCGTTGTCTTTGAGGGTCACGTATCCGAGCAGCAAGCCCATGAGGATGTATTGGGGCAGGGCAATCCATGCTCCGAACTCTTGCACTTCGGGGTTGGCGCTGTGCATCAGCCCGAAGATGAAGCTGGTCAGCACCCATGCCACCCAGCGGTATTTGAACAGGATGGTTGACCATTGCATCAGGTAGCCCCGGAATGCCAGTTCCTCGAATGAGGTCTGGAAAGGGAAGAGCACCAGCGATATCGCCATCAGCACAAAGAATTTCGACGGCTCAAATTGGAAAACCAAGCCTTCTGCATCTCCTGTCAGGAAGGGCACGAAGAAGGTGATGAGCAACAGGATTGCCCATACGCCGGCACCGAAGAATATGCGCCCCCAGTCCAGGCGTTGCCTCCCGGTTACAATGTCCAGCATGCGCTTCTTGTGGGCATATTTCACGCAGAGGAGCAGGGCGAAAAAGCCGCATGCGAAACTCAACAGGGTCAGTGCCAAGCCAAAATTGGTGGACATGAATTCCATCACTTTTGCGTTCAGGAGTTCCGGATTGTGCAAACCCGGATTCTGGCCGGAGACGTAGCCACTCAGGGGCAATGTGCCGATTTGTACAGCTGCGAAGATAACCAGCAGGGTGAAAACGTACCAATACCATTGGTTTCTGCCGGTGTATGATTTTTTTAAAAAGTCCATTGTTATCCGTTTTATTTCAACATTTTCTCTAAAGTATATTCGTCCGGCACGAGCACTTGCCGGGCTTTGCTGCCTTCAAAGGGACCTACGATGCCGGCAGCTTCGAGTTGGTCCATGATACGCCCGGCACGGTTGTAGCCGATGGAGAACCGCCGTTGGATGGCGGAGGTCGAGCCTTGCTGCATGCTGACAATCAGCCGGGCAGCTTCTTCGAAATATTCATCGCGTTGCCCCAGTCCGGCTTCCGAAATGGCAGTGCTGTTGTCTTTGTCCGGCACATATTCCGGCAGCATGAAGGCGGTGGGGTAAGCTTGCTGCTTGGCAATGTACTGCGTGATGGCGTCAATTTCCGGCGTATCCACGAAAGCGCATTGCACCCGCACCATTTCGCTGTTGACGGATATCAACATGTCGCCCCGCCCGATAAGCTGGTTGGCGCCGGGGGAGTCGAGAATGGTGCGCGAGTCTATCATAGACGCCACCTTGAAAGCAATCCGGGCAGGGAAATTGGCTTTGATGATACCCGTGATGACATTGGTAGAGGGGCGTTGCGTGGCGATAATCATGTGTATGCCCACGGCACGTGCCAATTGGGCAATGCGGGCAATCGGGGTTTCGACTTCCTTGCCTGCCGTCATAATCAAGTCTGCAAATTCATCTACGACGACGACAATGTAAGGCAGATAGCGGTGCCCGTTGTTGGGATTCAGTTGCCGTTTGGTGAATTTCTCGTTGTATTCTTTGATGTTGCGCACTTGTGCGTTGCGCAGCAGGTCATAGCGGTTGTCCATTTCGATGCACAGCGAGTTCAAAGTATTCACCACTTTGGTCGTATCCGTGATGATGGCTTCCCCTTCGTCCGGCAATTTCGCAAGGAAATGCCGCTCAATAATGGAATAAATGCTTAACTCTACCTTCTTGGGGTCAACCATTACGAACTTCAGCTGCGACGGGTGTTTCTTGTACAGCAGGGAGGTGATAATCGCATTCAATCCCACGGATTTACCTTGTCCTGTCGCACCCGCTACAAGGAGGTGGGGCATTTTCGTCAGGTCAAAGGTGTAAGTCTCGTTGGAAATCGTGCGCCCCAAAGCCACCGGCAAGGCGTATTTCGACTCTTGGAATTTCTTGGAAGCGATGACGCTGCGCATGGGCACGATTTCCGGGTGGCGGTTTGGCACTTCGATGCCTATCGTGCCTGCGCCCGGAATCGGCGCAATGATGCGGATGCCCAGAGCGGCGAGGCTCAAAGCAATGTCGTCCTCCAAGTTCTTGATTTTCGATATCTTGATGCCCGGTGCGGGGATGATTTCATACAGCGTGACTGTGGGACCTATCGTGGCTTTAATCTTGACAATTTCGATTTTATAATTGCGGAGTGTCTCCACGATTTTATTCTTGTTGGCTTCCAGTTCCTCCTGCGTCACTTTGGGGCTTCCGGTGGAATGCTCTACCAAAAGGTCGAGGGGAGGGTAATGGTAGTTTTCCAAGTCGAGTGTCGGGTCATAGTCGCCCAGAGGTTCCAGGTTATGCTCCACAGTTTCCTCTTCTGCGCCGGCTTTGACGGTGAATTTCGGTTCTGCTGCCTCTTCTTCTTCCTCTTCTGAATCAACGGGTTGCAAGTCGTCCTCGTCCTCTTCCTCTTCGGCTCCTTCCTCTTCTGTCTCCTCCTGCTCCTCTTCTTCGGGCTGTCGTTCCTCGGTTTCTTCCAAGCCGTTAAATAAATCATCCGGTATGTCCTCTTCATCGGGCACGTCCTCTTCTTCAGCCATCTCCCCGTCTTCTTCCTGTCCGGCAGCGGCAGCCTGTGCAGCAGCCCGTTGAGCCATCAGGGCTGCCAGTTTCCGCTCTTTTCGTTGGCGTATCCGTTCCTTGATGTGATTCAGGCAACGGTAAAACGTGCGCTCGAAACCAAAGAAGAAGATGATGATGAACGTGAATATCAACAACAGCACGGTTCCGATGCGTCCCACCAGCGAATGCAGCCAAATGCTGACGAAATAACCGTGCCCTCCTCCCGGAAAGAGGTAGCCCGTTCCTGCGTCAAACCAATCGGCAATGGACTCTGTGATAAAGCCCAGCAACAGCGACAGCCAGAGAATGCACAGCATGCCGATGAACAGCCGCCGCCGGAAATGGCGCACGCGCACGCCTGCCACCCGGATGCTGCACAACGCCACGAGGTAGCAGAATATGAATGACGGAATGCCAAACCAACGGTTGATGAGCAGGTTGGAAATCCACGCCCCGGCTTTTCCGGCAGGGTTCGAGGCGATAATATCCGGATTGGCAATGATTTTCCGCATGGGCTTGTCTACCAAACTTTGGTCTATGCCCCCCGAAAAGAAGAATCCAATCATGGAGAACAGCAGGAAAAGGGAAAACAAGCCCAGCAACACGCTGAGGACAACGCGCGCACGTTGCCCCTTGAGTTGTTCGGCTATGGTGGCGAGCGTCGTCGCCCGGTTTTTGGGTATGGTCGTTTTGCGTTTGGTGTTTCTATTCATCGGTGTGTTCTTTTCGACGTGCAAAAATACTAAAAACAACCATTACTTGTACAGGAAACGCCTAATGCTTCTCTTGGGGGTTTTCTCGAATTCCTCGGCATACAATTCATAACTGCCCAATTGGCTGTACGACGGCAATTGTTGGTTCACTTCTTTCAGGTTGTCCTTCATGATTTCTGCCAATTGGTTTTCCTGCACCTGGTCGGCTTCCATCTGGTCGGTATCCGGATGGATGAGCGCAACCAATTTGCCCGCCCTGTCCACGACAATCGATTCGCCGATATAGGGCATATTGTTCAGCTTGTCTTCGATTTCTTCCGGATAAATGTTCTGTCCGTTGGCACTGAGAATCATGTTTTTGCAACGTCCTTTGATATAGACATACCCGTCTTTGTCGATGATGCCCATGTCGCCCGTATGCAGCCAACCCTCTGCGTCGAGTGCGGCAGCCGTGGCTTCCGGATTCTTGAAATAGCCTGTCAGCACGCAATCGCCTTTGGCGAGGATTTCGCCCACAATGTGCTGCGGGTCTGGGGAATCGATGCGCAACGTCACCCGGTCGACCGCCTTGCCGCAACTGCCCGGCTTGAACGTTTTCCACCCGTCGTAGCTCAATAGTGGACCGCATTCCGTCATGCCGTACCCTACGGTGTAGGGGAAACGGATGGCGTGCAGGAAATGCTCCACCTCATGATTGAGGGCTGCCCCGCCGATAATCAGTTCCTTGAAGCGTCCGCCAAAAGCAGCGACCACTTGTTTCCGTATCTTTTCGCGAATCTTGTCGTTGATGACCGGAATGTTCATCAGCAACTTGATGTGGGGCTTCTCCAAGGAGGGGAATACCCTCTTCTTGATGATTTTCTCGATGACAAGCGGCACGGTGATAATCAGGTGGGGGCGCACCTCAGCAAAAGCGTCGGCAATGACTTTCGGCGAAGGAGTGCGCGACAGGAAGTGAATGTGCATCCCATTGGCAAATTCGTAAATGAATTCAAACGCCAAGCCATACATGTGTGCCATGGGCAGCATGCTGACCACTTTTTCACCGGGCGTAATCCCGAACACGTTCAATGCGAACTGCAAATTAGTCCACAGGCTGCGGTAGGGCAGCATCACGCCCTTCGACTGGCTCGTTGTCCCCGATGTGTAATTGATAACGGCGAGGTCATCCAGCCGGTCATATTCATAATGGACATCCTCCGGGCGGAACCGTTCCGGATATTTCTGCCCGAACAATTCATTCAGCCGTGCCCTTGCCTCTGTCAATTGTTCTTTCCGGGAGAAGCGGAGCGAATAATCCTCCACGCGCAGGACGCCGTCCAGTGCCGGCATGGCTTCCGGGTCTATGGCTTCCCACACGACATCTCCGGCAAACAGCAACCGTGCTTCCGAATGATTGACAATGTGGTGGATTGTTTCTGCCTTAAATTCATTCAGGATGGGGACGGCGACAGCCCCGTATGCCAACGTGGCGAGAAATGCCGTTCCCCAATTGCTCATATTCCGTCCGCAGAGGGCTATTTTGTCTCCTTTCTGAATGCCGCAATGGGCAAACAGCAAATGCAGTTTCTCGATTTTGCGGGCTACGTCCTTATACGAATAGGTGGCTCCTTTAAAATCAGTCAATGCCGCCCTGTTCCAGTTATTCTTGATACTCTCTTCAATATATCTTAAGAAACATTCTTCCATAATAATCAGTTTTCAAGGGAAACAAAGATAACCTTTTTCGCCATATATCGGAAACGATATCCGAAAAAGTTTTTCACAGCATTATATTTTCCGTGTTTCGATAATGACTTTTTCCCCTTTGCCGAGCGTAGTGGCGAAGAGATAAACCTCGCCGCCTTCGCGGATACGGCTGCGTTGGCGGAGTTCGGCGACGGTAAGGGGAAAATTGCGGGTGGCAATGTGGGCTTGGGGGATTTCATGGCAGAGGCTTTTGAGGAGCTTGCCCGAAAACGCATGGCAGGCTTCCACGCGGAAATGCCGCCCCGGGAACTGCCCGCATGCCTCTGTCGAAGTATAGAGGTGGCTGTGCCTGTGCAATTTCTGCACGCCGCAGCGCACGGCTGCCAGCTTGAAAGCCCCGCTTTTCAGCAAGGCGGCGTGCGGCTCGTAGAGATACTTGCCCACGGCATCCGCCGTGATGAGCGGCGCGTCCCGTTCCTCTTGCAGCGTGAACGCCAATTCCTGCTGCCCTTTCCCTCCGGGCATCAAATGGACGGCATGCACGGCGACCTCCTCCGGCGGCAGGGCAGGCGACGCCCCTTCCAGCACGAAAAGCAGCTCCTTGCATTCATTCCGCACCGCCAATACGTGCACCTCCCGTGTCTCCGGCAGCAGCCGCAACGTCTCCCCGATGTCCGCCATGGGCGAAATCTTCACCACGACCCGCTTCGCTTTCCCCAGCAGGGCAGCTTTCAATTGCAGCACGTCCGGTTCGCAGTCCGTGAGGGCGAACACCCGGCGGTTTCCTTCCCTCCGCCGGGCAGGGTCAATATAAAAGGTGTCCGCCTCCACCTTGCCGGCGAGCTCCCGTGCGTCTCCTTGCACCACCCGGATATTGCCGGCTCCCAGCACGGCAAAATTATGGGCGGCAGCCTCGCAATAGGCGGCGAACCGCTCCACGTAAGTCACCTCCGCAACCCGTTGCGCGAAATAAAATGCGTCCACGCCCAGCCCTCCCGTCAGGTCGCAGCAACTGCCGCCCCGTGCCAACGCCTGCTTATAGCGGGCTGTCGCCTCCGACGAACATTGCTCTGCAGCCAGGCGCGATGGGTAAACGACATCCTCATTCGCATGCCACGACGGCAATTTCTCCCGCACCTGCCTCCGTGCGAGCAGTTGCTCCACGGCAAAAGGTACGTCGATTTCCGGGTAACGCGAGGCGGCGAGCAGCAGCTTCTCCGCTTCCTCCGGCATGTGCGACCGGATAAAAGATTTCATCGCAGGGCTTAACGTTTGCATGTCATTCTAATTTTGTTGCAAAGTTAATGAAAACATTGAAATCCCCTTTTGAATATTTTCAATGAATTTCCTTATCTTTGTCCGGTCAAAAAAATGACAGATGAAACTGATAGGGATGCTCATATTATATATCTTGTTCGCCTGTTCCTCGTGGACGGACGGGGAGAAATGCGTCCTCCCTGCCAATGCCGATGAAAGCGTTGTAGAAGAAAGCCTCCAACGCGGCGAAGGGCAGGAGGAGAAAATCATCAGCGTCCTCATGGCTGCCAACCGCTCTGCCGACATATCGGTGCGCACGTCGCCCTCGTTTTTTCTCCAGCTCGCCCGGAGATACCGCACGGCGGGCTTCGGCTTGGAAAAAGCCTTCGACCACCTGCTGGCAGGGCAGGACATCGGGCAACGCACCCATTTAAAGAATAACATGCAATCCTCGCATTTTCGCGCGGCTTGCCTCCAGCATGCAGGGTATTACGTCTACGCCCTGCGCCGCATCATCATTTAACCGTGGCATAGCTTGCCTGGGCATCTTGGCGCAGCCCGTCACGATGCCCGTCTGTCATGCTCTTCCGTCTGCTTTGCAGCCGCCTCTTAAACTCTCCCCCTAAGACAGGGGGAACACCCCGAAGGGGGGAGGGAGTATGAACAACAACAACAATTTTCACTTTATCACAAACAATAAAAACAAAAATACCATGGGAAAATATAAAGTAATCCACGAAGATATAGAAAACATCGACAAAGAAAAAGTAGCTAAAAGAACCCAACTCTCCCTCATCGCCATTGTGTTGATTGTATTGGGAGTAGCCATGCTCATTGCAGGCGCCGCATTCGAAGACCCCAACTCCTCGCTGCCCTCCACCCTTTTCATCGTAGGCGCAGTGATACTGCTGGCAGGCATCATCAAATTCTTTGTCAGCCGGAGCTGCTACGTCTACCTGCCCACCAAGAGCCGCCTGAAGCTCCACACCGTCTACTACGACGTGAAAGTCAGCGACGACGTGCAGAACGGGCTTTCCATGAAACGCTTCGACGACCTCACCCGTCTTCAGCAACAGAAAGACAACGGCGTGAAAGTCGAGACCATGCTCTCTGCCGACGGCGAATTCGCTGCCACGCAAGTCTTGGAATACGTGCCCTACACCTTCGAAGCCATCACCCCCGTCATGTGCTTCTACGGCGAGGACGCCCGCAAACTCAAAGCAGCCTTGAAAATCTAACTTTGTATAGTTGCCTGCAAAACAGAGCGGTTGCCCCCACCGGGTCGGCCGCTCTGTTCATTAATCGTTAATCATTAATCCTTCATCGTTCATCGTTCATCCTTTTAACTATAATTTAACCCACTGCCATCGTTTTAATTCATAGCTTTGCAATCCGGTAAAAAAGCTATTCATTTAACAAAAGATAATTATGGCAGAAGAAGTAGAAAGAATAAAATGTTTGATTGTCGGTTCCGGTCCTGCCGGCTACACCGCTGCAATCTATGCCGCACGCGCCAACCTGAAACCGGTGGTTTACACAGGTATGCAAATGGGCGGGCAGCTGACCACCACCACCGAAGTCGAGAACTTCCCCGGCTATCCCGAGGGCGTGACCGGTCCCGTGCTCATGGAAGACCTCCGCAAGCAGGCTGAACGTTTCGGCACGGACATCCGCTTCGGTATAGTTACCGACGTAGATTTCTCCGCACATCCCTTGAAAGTGACCGTTGACGGCGCGAAGCCCGTCGAGGCGGATGCTGTCATCATCGCCACCGGCGCTTCAGCCAAATACCTCGGCTTGCCCTCCGAAGAGCGTTTCCGTGGCATGGGCGTGAGCGCATGCGCCACCTGCGACGGCTTCTTCTATCGCGGCAAGGACGTGGCAGTAGTGGGAGGAGGCGACACCGCTTGCGAAGAGGCTACCTACCTGGCAGGCTTGTGCAACAAAGTGTACCTCATCGTCCGCAAAAACTACCTGCGTGCCTCCAAAGCCATGCAGGAGCGCGTATTCAAGACCCCGAACATCGAAATCCTCTTCGAGCACAACACCCTGGAGCTTCTCGGCTCCGACGAAACAGGCGTCACCGGCGCACGCCTCGTTTACCGCAAAGGCGAGCCCGACCAGGCTGAGAAAGAGATAAAGATTGACGGTTTCTTCCTTGCCATCGGGCACCATCCCAACTCCGAGGTTTTCAGCAAATACGTCAAGACCGACGAGCAGGGCTACATCATCACCGAAGGCGCCTCCACCCGCACGAACGTGCCCGGCGTGTTCGCTGCCGGCGACATCATGGACCCCGTCTACCGCCAGGGCATTGCCGCTGCCGGTTCCGGCTGCCGTGCCGCCATCGACGCAGAGCGCTATCTCGGCGAGCTTGAAGCCCAGAAACATTGATGTTTCATAATTGGTTTTTATATTTTGGGGGATGAGCCTGCATGGCTCGTCCCTCTTTTTTTGCTTTCACTGCCCATTCCGGCGTCACCCGCCTTCCTTTTCCCTGCATCCCGTCCGTGTCTTCTCCGTGTTCCCTCCGTATCCGATAGCATTTACAACTGTATAACTACTGCATCACTACTG
Source organism: uncultured Odoribacter sp. (assembly GCA_944321145.1). GTDB lineage: Bacteria > Bacteroidota > Bacteroidia > Bacteroidales > Marinifilaceae > Odoribacter. The sequence continues at coordinate 136,194 of CALUKF010000001.1, forward strand.
TTTCATAACCGCAAAACGCGGTAGTGATGCGGTTATGATGCGGTAGTGATACGGTGTTGAGTGCTATCAAAGTGCTATGGGAGTGGGAGATAACACGAATGTGAGACGATTAATGATTAACGATGAACGATTAATGATGGACGAGGGAGAGGGAGGAACTGCGGCAGGTGCTTGATTTGCAATGAGATGAGTCGGGATAGGGAAGGGGAGGAAAGGAAGGCGCTGCCCTCAGCGGATGACGACGAGGGTAGCGCCGAAGCCGTATTGCTTGAAAGAAGCATCTTGGTGGCGGTGGCGTTTGTATTTGGTCTCCAGTTCCCAGAGGATGCGCTGGCGGAGGACGCCTTCGCCTTTGCCGTGGATGAAGACGATTTTCTGCCCGTGGCGGAGTTTGTATTCTTCCATGGTGCGGCGGAAAATGTCGAGCTGGTATTCCAAGATGTCGTGGGGCGCCATGCCTGCCGTGGTTTCGAGGAGGGCGGTGGCATGCAGGTCGACTTCCACTACGTTAGGGGTGGGGTTTTTGGGCGCAGGGGCGGGGGTGTCAACCCGGCGTTTTTCGGCGACGGCTTGTTGCAGTTCCTGTTCGTTGATGTCTTCGAGGATGATGCCTTGCTTTTTCTCCAAGGGTCGGAGGAGGGCGACGGAGGGGAACCAGCGGTTGCCGGCGTAGGCGCCTGCGCGGCAAAGGGCAGGCGCGCTGATGCGGATTTCCGCTTCGATGGCAGGGCGCGGCGTGGTGGCGCCTTTCTCGAAGAAGATGGCTTGGACGCGCACGGCATGTACCCGGTCGGCTATTTCCTTGAGGGAGCATTGCCCGAGGGATACGGCGGTGCCGGGGGCGCAGTTGCCGGCGGCGATGCCGGTGTATTTCCCGTCCTGGCGGAAGGCGGCAGAGTAGAGGCTGGTCTGTCGGGTGTCGTTGACGAGGAAAAGCTCGAAGCGCGAGGCGGCGAGGTTGGCATAGTTGTCGGGCACGACGGCGAGGAGCATTTGGTCGGCAGGCTCGACGGGGATGGGCGCGGCAGCGGAGGGTTGCCGGCTGCCGGCTGAGGGGGTGCGGGCAATGTCGGTGTGGATGACGACAAGGTCGTCGAGGGTGGCAGGGATTTCGAAGCCGTATTCGGGGACGAAGACGTTGACCGTTGTGCGGCCGGCAATGCTGGTGACTTTGCCTTCGAGTTTTTCGGAGAGGAAGCGCACGGTGTCGCCTATCTGGATGTTCATGGCAGGTCGACTTTGAAGGTGAGGGGTTGGGAGTCGTGGCATTCGTGGTGGTCGCAGAGGTCGCCGGAGTCGCTTATTTCGCCGCGCAGCCAGGCTTCGGCGATGTCGCGCGGGTTGCCGGAGCAGCCTCGGACGACTTGTATGCCGTGTGCTTGGAGGGTGTTGAGGGCGCCTTGCCCCATGTTGCCGGCGAGCATGAGGGTGACGCCGCGTTCCTGGAGGACGGCGGCGATGCCTGATTTGCAGCCGCAGCCTTCGGGGGAGGGGAGGGTTTCGGTGGCGGCGATGCGCCGGGCATCGTCCACGGTGAACAGGGTGTAGTATGCGCAATGGCCGAAATGGTCGTCAATGCGGTTTTCGCGTGTAGGTACTGCTATTTTCATGGCAATGTTGTTTTTAGTTTCTTATTGCCGCAAAAGTAGTGTTTTTGGGGGAGAAATGGAAGGGTAGGGGCGGAATTTATAAGCCGGCGGCGGCGAGGATGGCAAGGAGTTCTTTGCGGGTGACGTTGGCTTTTTCGGATTTGTCGTAGATGGTGAGGAGGGTGATTTCGATGCCTTCCTCGGTGAGGGTGAGGGTGTAGGTGATGATGCGGGCACCGCCGCTTTTGCCCTTGCCTTTGGAGGCGATGGCGAGGCGGATTTTGCGGAATCCTTGACCCAAGTCAGTGCCTTGGTTGGGAGTTTCCCATAATGATTGCATCAATTCATTCAAGTCGCTTCGCAAAGAGGCATACTTTTTTGCCAAGTGCTTGAAATCCCTTTTAAAGTCAGGAGAGATGCTGATTTTAATAACCTTCTTCGTCGAGCTCATGTTGGAATTCTTCCCAAGTTTGAAATTTCATTTTTCCTTCCCGTTTAAGTTTTAAATCCCGGCATGCATTGGCAAAGTGTGCAAGGATTTCCTCCTTGGTCATGACAGGTTCTTCCTCTTCGGCTTTTTCTTTTTTAGCCACTAATTTCTTGAGGTATTTCAAGACTTTCTGCATGCAGTCCTCGTCGTAGGAGATGTATCCGAGTTGGCGGAGGACTTCGGCGTTGATGGCATTTAATGTGGTATCCATATCTAATTCCCGTTTTAAGTTTCTGTATGCAAAGTTACTGTAAATTATTTTATTTCCCAATGAAGTAGGGAATTTTATTTGCGGAATGAATATTTCTTGGTTATTGAGGGGTGGTGTCGGGGAATTTTTGTAAATTAGCGGGCTGAAATGTAGTGATGAATTTTAAAGATATCAAGATATGACTGTTCAAGAATTTCAACAAGCTATTCGAGAGGGGATTCCGGCGGAATTGCCCGCTCCGAAACCGTATGACCCGGCGATTAATCATGCGCCGAAGCGTAAGGATATTTTGACGAAGGAGGAGAAGAAATTGGCAGTGCGCAATGCTTTGCGCTATTTCGAGCCGAGGCATCATGCTGTGTTGGCACGGGAGTTTGCTGAGGAGTTGGAGAAGTATGGGCGGATTTATATGTACCGTTTCCGCCCGGATTATGAGATGCACGCACACCCGATTCAGGATTATCCGCACCGAAGCCTGCAGGCGGCCGCCATTATGCTGATGATTAACAATAATTTGGACAAGGCAGTGGCGCAGCATCCGCATGAGTTGATTACTTACGGGGGGAACGGTGCCGTTTTCCAGAATTGGGCACAGTACCGCCTGACAATGAAGTATTTGTCGGAAATGACGGATGAGCAGACGTTGGTGATGTATTCCGGACACCCGATGGGGCTTTTCCCGTCGCACAAGGATGCGCCGCGTGTGGTGGTGACGAACGGGATGGTAATCCCGAATTACTCGAAGCCGGACGATTGGGAGCGTTTTAATGCGTTGGGCGTTTCGCAGTACGGACAGATGACTGCCGGTTCTTATATGTATATCGGACCGCAGGGTATTGTGCATGGCACGACGATTACGGTGTTGAATGCCGGACGGAAGATTTCGAAGCACGGCGAAGGTTTGGCGGGGAAATTGTTCGTGACGGCAGGCTTGGGCGGTATGTCCGGCGCACAACCGAAAGCGGGCAACATTGCCGGCTGTGTGAGCGTGACGGCAGAAATCAATCCGAAAGCTACGGAGACTCGTTATACGCAAGGTTGGGTAGATGAGGTGATTGGAGATTTGGATGTGCTGATGGAGCGGGTGCGTAAGGCAAAAGCCGATAAGGAGGTGGTTTCCATTGCTTACCAAGGGAATGTGGTGGATTTGTGGGAACGCCTGGCAAAAGAGGATATTGCCGTAGAGTTGGGTTCTGACCAGACTTCGTTGCACAATCCGTGGGCAGGCGGTTATTATCCGGTCGGCGTGTCTTTCGAGGAGAGCAAGCGTATGATGGCGGAGGAACCGGAGGCTTTCAAGGCAAAGGTGCAAGAGTCGTTGCGGCGGCATGTGGCTGCTATTAATAAGTGCGTGGAGCGCTTCGGCACGTATTTCTTTGATTATGGGAATGCGTTCTTGTTGGAGTCTTCACGGGCGGGGGCAGATATTTTGAAGCCGAATGGCGATTTCAAATATCCGTCATACGTGCAGGACATTATGGGACCGATGTGCTTCGATTACGGGTTTGGTCCCTTCCGTTGGGTATGTACCAGCGGCGACCCGAAGGATTTGGCGAAGACGGACGAATTGGCAACCCAGGTGTTGGAGCAGTTGGCTGCAGAGTCGCCTGCCGAGATACAGCAGCAGATGCACGACAATATCCGCTGGATTAAGGCTGCAGGCGAGAATCATTTGGTTGTGGGTTCGCAGGCGCGTATCCTGTATGCCGATGCCGAAGGGCGTATCCGCATTGCGGAGGCGTTTAACCGGGCGATTGCAAGCGGTGAGTTGTCGGCTCCTGTGGTGTTGGGACGCGACCATCACGACGTGTCGGGGACGGATTCGCCTTATCGCGAGACATCAAACATCTACGACGGGTCGAAATTTACGGCAGACATGGCAGTGCAGAATGTTATCGGCGATTCTTTCCGTGGAGCGACGTGGGTGTCTCTGCACAACGGTGGCGGAGTAGGTTGGGGCGAGGTGATTAACGGAGGATTCGGCATGTTGCTTGACGGTTCGGCGGACGCAGAACGGCGTTTGAAGCTGATGTTGTTCTGGGATGTGAACAATGGTATTTCCCGCCGTAGCTGGGCACGGAACGATGGGGCAATGTTCGCTATCCGGAGGGCAATGGAAAACAATCCTGATTTGAAAGTCACGTTGCCCAATTTGGCAGATGACCAATTGATTGACAGTTTGTTTTAAGAATAAGACAAGGAGGGGCGCACTTTGTGTACGCTCCCCCTTTTTATAAGAGTGTATGTTATGGACATAAAGGACAGGTTCGTTCCGAATATATATGAATTCTGCGACCGTTGGTGCGAGCAATGCAAGAAGAGCCATCTCTGCATGAATTTCTTCCTCATGGAACGAATGAAGGAAAAGGCTGATATTGTAGCGAAAGAAGTCGGCAAGAAGAAGCCGGAAGAGGACGGCTGGGATCATTTGCGTAAAATGCTCGGTGTAGCCTATCGGGTACTGAAGGACGTAGTCAATGAGAACGGCTTGAAGATGGAGGACATTTGTGGGTTTGACCATTTGAAAAAGGGGCTTATGGCTGGAGGCAACGAGGAAAAACTGGAAGAGGAGGAGCGTGTCGAGAAACTGATTCGCACATCCGATGCCCTGAACCTTAGCCTTGTCTATGAGAAATTAGGTGACAAATGCCTCCAACGGGTGCTGGAAGTCGAGGAGGGGATAGATCCCGATGAGTCCCCCGTCTGCTTGGACGTGGAGACGGTGACGTGGTATGTGGAGCTTGTACATCTGAAAATGTGGAAAGCCCTGTATGGGCTTTACTCCGATGACGAGGAAGCGAAGAAATCCAATTATAACGGTTATGTGAAAGTCGCTTTGTTGGCCATCCGGAGTTCCCTTAAAAGCTGGAAGACGCTTGCCCGCCAGTACCCGGTATTGAAAGAGCACGTCCTTCCCTTGATTGTCCTGCTTTACGAAGTGGAAAAAGCCATCGTTCGGGAGTTTCCGGACGGTTGGAGCTTCAAGCGTCCGGGTTTGGACGACGATGAAGTGGCGACGGAAGCGGCTACAGCACTTCCGCCACAATAAATGTGCTCCCTCCGATGTAAATCATGTCGTTGGCAGAAGCCTGTGACTGTGCGGCGGCATAAGCGGCAGCCACAGTGGGGTAGCATTCGCCGTGTAGTCCGGCTTCACGGGCTTTGGCGGCGAGAATCTGCTCATTCAGGGCACGGGGAATGGAGGCTTTTGTAAAGTAATAGATTGCGTCTTGCGGCAAAATGCGCAGGATATGGTCAATGTCCTTGTCGTTCACCATGCCGATGACGAAATGCAGCCGTTTGTAATGACAATGACTCAATTGTTTGACGATTTCCGACAGCCCGTCGATGTTGTGCCCTGTGTCGCATACGGTGAGTGGTTGTGTGGCAAGAGTTTGCCAGCGTCCCAGCAGTCCCGTGTTGCGAATCACGTGGGCAATGCCTGCACGGATGTGTTCGTCCGTGAGATGCAGTCCTTGTTTGCGTAGAGGCAGGATGGCTTCGAGCACTGCGGGAATGTTTTTCTGCTGGTAATCCCCTTTCAATTCGCACTCCAAGTCCCCGAACGCCCACCAGTCGCGACGGGCGACGTCGTAAGTGCCGTTGGCTTTGTGGGCAATCAGCCACTCGTCGGTGGCAAATTCCAAGGGGGCGTGGACTTCCGCTGCTTTCCGTTCAAAGACGAAGTCGTATGCCTTGTCTCTGATGCCGATGACGGCAGGGATGCCCGGCTTGATGATGCCGGCTTTCTCTCCTGCAATCTTTTCGAGCGTGTCGCCGAGGAGCGCCATGTGGTCGAATGAGATGTTGGTGATGACCGACACGAGGGGGGTAATGATGTTGGTCGAGTCAAGCCGCCCGCCCAGTCCAACTTCGATGACGGCAATATCGACTTGCCGGTCTGCAAAATACTTGAATGCCATGGCGACCGTCATTTCGAAAAACGAGGGATGGATTTCGGCAAACAGTGCTTGGTTCTTCTCTACGAAGTCGACGACATATTGTTCGCTAATCATCTCCCCGTTGACTTTGATGCGTTCCCGAAAGTCTTTCAAGTGGGGAGAAGTGTACAGCCCCGTCTTGTATCCCGCCTCCTGCAATATGGAAGCCAGCATGTGCGACACGGAGCCTTTGCCATTGGTGCCGGCAACGTGGATGGTTTTGAATTGCCGGTGTGGATGATGGAAATGCTCGTCCAGCCGGAGCGTATTGTCTAAATTGGCTTTGTATGCTGCCTGTCCTTCCCGTTGATACATGGGCAGTTGTGAGAACAACCACTGCAATGTTTCCTGATAATTCATGTCCTTTCGTGTTATATGTTGAACTTCGGGGCAAAGGTAATCCCATTTTTCATAAAATGTCCTGCCTTACTTCCATTTCTTTACAAGGAAACTCGGATTGACTTTGAAAAAAATGCCGAACGAGAAGTTGGTAGTGCTTCCGGGGGAGGTGCGGGTGCCGTCGGGTGCCTGCACGGTGCCGGGGAACGATTGGTAAAGTTCTATCTCTGCACCCACCGCATAATGTTTGCCCCAATTGCGTGTCCATCCGGCAGTGAGAAAGAGGGTTTGCGGGTGGTGGAACACGCTCCCTTGGTATTGCGTGGAGAGGGAACCGAAGTAGGGGACGCCGTACAGGGTGACGAAGTCTTTTCCGTAGAAATATCCTCCCTTGGCATAGAAGTCTTTCAAATCGGCTTGGACGGCGGCATAGAAGGCAATGCCGTTGTCCAACGGGTAGAGCTTTCCCGCTTGCTGGTAGTAAAAGAGGGCGTCTGCTTCAGCGTTCACCCGCTGGACAATGCGCCCGCCGGTATTCCAAGTCATGCCAATGCCTGCCGCAGCATTCTCTAAAGTCTGCATGGTGTTGGTGGTAAGGGTGTCCTGCTCGCCGCCCCGATGGTGGGCGAGGGCTTGCAGGGGGCTGTAGAAATGCAGGCGGGAGTCCGGACGGTTGTATTCGATGCGGGCGGAAAGCCCTACGGTGAAAGCCTCTTGGTGGGAATCGAGGTTGAAAATGTAGCTCTGCCAATTAATCCAGGCATCCAAATGGAATGCCCGGGTGTCGTAAAGGAGTTGGAACCCCATTTCAGGGTCTGCGGTCAGGCTTAATTCCGGGTAGTAGAGCGGCGTGATGAAGTCGTGCGTGGAACCGCCATAAAGGTTTCCGATGACTAAATTCACTTTCCGCAAAGCGAATTGTGCCCGGAAAAAGGGAAGCAGGTGGGCACCCTTTTGGAATTGGGAGCCTTTCCAGGTGGCAATGTCGCGGTAAGCGAAGTTGGGGTATTTGTAGGCACCGCTGTATATGAGGGCATGGACGCCCAACTCCAGTTTGATGTTGGGCAGGGGACGGTAAACGGCTTTGGGTTGGAGCCACAAGCCCGGTAGCGAATAACCCTTCATTACCACTCCGCCAAATTCATTGTCCTTGAAAAAACTGATATTGTCCAATTCGATGTAGAGGCTCTTCACGGCGGTGCTGTCCAGACGGTAGTCCCGTTTGTAAACATCCTCTTCCACCTGTCCTTGCAGGGCAGGGGATAACAAGAGGAAAAGCCACGTTGCCGATACCCATGCGATGTGTTTGCGGTACATTTTCTTCCAATTATGATTGCGTATAATCACTTTCCTCCCTTCTTTCGTGGAAGTGGAGTATAGAAAAAGGGATGAGCCTTGTCGACCCATCCCCTTGCGAGAGCGAAAAACGGGACTCGAACCCGCGACCCCGACCTTGGCAAGGTCGTGCTCTACCAACTGAGCTATTTTCGCATCATTTCAAAAGTACGCTCTCCTTACTGCCGTCCCCTCGTCCTTTTTGCGCTGCAAAGATAAGGCAATTCCCTGCAATCTTCCAAATATTTTGGCAAAAAAATATTCATATTTCTTCTAACCGGCTGATTTCCAAATGTGCGAACGGCGTAATTTCTTTCCCTCCCCGAATAAATGCCTCCGTCTTATTGCCAATTGCCGCGAATTTTGTAATTTCGAAGCCGAATAAATCATTTGAATATGGCTATTATAAAGAAACTCAACGGACATACCCCCAAGTTTGGGAAAAATTGTTTTATCGCTGATAATGCAGCCATTATCGGCGACGTGGAAATGGGCGACGACTGCAGCATTTGGTTCGGCGCCGTCCTGCGTGGCGATGTGCATGAAATACGCATCGGCAACAAAGTCAATATCCAGGACAATGCCACCATCCATGCCACCTACATCAAGTCGCCCACGCACATCGGCAATAACGTATCCATTGCCCACAACGCCGTCGTCCACGGTTGCACCATCCACGACCATGTGCTCATTGGCATGGGCGCGATTGTGCTCGACAACGCCGTCATCGAGAGCAACGTCATCGTGGCGGCAGGTTGCGTCGTGACCAAAGGCATGGTGCTTGAATCCGGTTGGGTATATGCCGGCATCCCTGCCAAGAAAATCAAACAGGCGGGTGCCGAGCTCCTTCAGGGCGAAGTGGAGCGCATCGTGAACTCCTACGCCATGTACGCATCTTGGTATGCCGATAGTGAAAACGTAGACTTGCAAACCGGACAGTCATGAGCGTAATTATTTCACCTTCCCTGCTCTCTGCCGACTTCCTCCATCTGGGCAGAGACGTCGAAATGGTCAACCGCAGCGATGCCGATTGGTTCCACCTCGACATCATGGACGGCGTTTTCGTCCCCAACATCTCCTACGGCTTGCCGGTTGTGGAGCACATAAAAAAGGCAGCCTGCAAACCCCTGGACGTCCATTTGATGATTGTCCAGCCCGAACGCTACATTGATGCATTCGCCCGCGCGGGCGCCGACATCCTTACTGTCCACGCTGAGGCGTCCACCCATTTGCACCGCACCGTCCAGCAAATCAAGGCGGCAGGCATGAAGGCAGGCGTTGCCCTCAATCCCCATACGCCCGTCCACGCCTTGGAGGACATCCTCCAGGACCTCGACGTCGTCCTGCTCATGAGCGTCAATCCCGGCTTTGGCGGGCAGTCCTTCATCCCGCACACCCTGGAGAAAGTCCGCAAGCTGCGCGCCCTCCTCTCCGGGAGCGGCAGTCCGGCGTGCATCGAAATCGACGGCGGGGTCAATTTCGATACCGGTCGCCGGCTCCTTGCTGCAGGGGCGGATGCCCTCGTGGCGGGCAGTTTTGTATTCAAATCCTCTTGCCCGGAGGAAACCATCCGGGGCTTGAAAAACTTGTAACCATAAACAGACACCATGCCAACACCCATAATCAAAATGACGGGCGGCGTCATCCGCCAGCAGGAACACACCATCCTGAAGAATGTCAACCTTGAAATCTTCCAAGGCGAGTTCGTTTACCTCACCGGCAAAGTCGGCAGCGGCAAAAGCTCCTTCCTGCGCACCCTCTATGCCGAGTTGCCCTTGCCCTTCGGCGAGGCGGAGGTTGCCGGCTTCCAGTTGAAGCGCATCCGCAAATCCCAAATCCCCCTTTTGCGCCGCAAATGCGGGATGGCGTTTCAGGACTTCAAGCTCCTGGTCGACCGCAATGTCTACAAGAACCTGGAGTTCGTCCTCCGTGCCACCGGCTGGAAAAACAAAAAGGAAATCCACGAGCGCATCCTCAGCGTCCTCGACCAGGTCGGCATGGCAGACAAACAGGATAAAATGCCCTACCAACTTTCCGGCGGCGAGCAGCAGCGCATCGTCCTCGCCCGTGCCCTCCTGAACGCCCCGCCCCTCATCCTTGCCGACGAGCCTACCGGGAACATCGACCCCGAAACTTCCGTCCAGCTCCTCCGCCTGCTCCGCGAAATCAGCGAGGCGGGCACCACGGTCATCATCGCGACCCACCAGTACGACCTGATAGAAAAGTTCCCCGGCCGCCTGCTCCGTTGCGAGGATGGCGCGCTCATCGAAGTGCAGCCCTCTCCGCTTCCCGTTGCTGCCGAAGCTCCGGGGCAACAACCGTCCGAAACGGCATCCCCTTCCGATGCCCCGGTCGCCGCACCCCTGCCGGAGGAGGCTCCCTCGCCCGTGCAGCAAGAGCCGGAAAACCCGTCGGCTGACGCTCCCCGTCCGGCTTCCGCCTCCATCACCATGGACTTGGAGCTTGTCGACTGAGCGCCTTTCAGCGCAGCTTGTTGGCATTGAAATGCGGACCCGCTTTCACCAGGAAATAAACCGTGGAAAGTACCGTCAGCCCTGCCCCCATCAGGTAGGCATAGCTGAAACTCCCCCAGCGTTCGCCGATATAGCCGCCCAGCATCAGCCCGATGCCGATGCCCACGTCCCAGCTCGTCAGGTACGTCGACGTCGCCGTGCCCCGCTGGTTGTTGGGCGCGAGGTTTACAAACAGCGTGTTGAATGCCGGAAACATCGTCCCGAACGCCACGCCCTGCAACAGCGCGATGGCTAAGAAAAACTCCGACGTGAACCGGGGGAAACGTTCCATCATCGGCTCGCAGGCATACAGTGCCACAAAACAGAAGAATGCCAGGTACATTCCCATGCTGATGACCTGCGTAATCCTCCCCTTGTCCACCTGCTTGCCCGAAAAGATGCGCGAAATCGCCAGCCCCACCGCCATGCACGTGAAATAAAGCCCGGTCGACGTTTCAATCCCAATCTCGTCTGCATACATCGCCACATACGTCGTGGTGATGCCGTAGGGTATCGAGAGCAGCAACAGCGCGATGCCCGCCGGGATGCCCTTTACCAGCAAAAACCGGTCTAATGACACCGGCTCCCTTGCCACAGGAGCCTTCCGGGGCGTCTTCACCAGCGACGCCATCAGAATCCCCAGGCACCCCGACCCCAGCGAACAGGTGAAAATCACTTCGTACGAGCATGTCCCGTGCATGAACAGCCCGATCATCGGACCGAAACTCATCGCCAGGTTGTTTGCCAGCCCGTAATACCCGACGCCTTCGCCCCGCCGTGCCGAGGGCAGGATGTCTATCACGATGGTATTGCCCGCCACCGACACCATCCCGAAAGCCAGCCCGTGTACAATGCGCAGCCCGATAAAGACGGCGAGTGCGCCTGCCACCACATATCCTCCGAAAATCACCGTGAACACCGTGTACGCCAGCAAATAAAGCGGCTTGCGGCTGAATGTGTCCAGCAGATACCCCGAAAACGGGCGGATGCACAGGCAGGCTATCGTGTAACACGACAAAATAAACCCCACCATCGACCTCCCCGCCGAAAATTCCTCCACCAAATAAAACGGCAGAATCGGCATAATCAAGTAAAAGGCAAAGAACAACAGAAAGTTCGCTGCCAAAATATAACAGAAATTCCGTGTAAAAAGTCTATCTTTCATGCCTGCAAAAGAAGCAAATTTGCCGCAAACAAAGAAGCATTTGGCAAGAAAAATCAAATGGGGCATAAAAAACCGGGGCGTTAAGGATTTTTAAGGGGATAATACATCACCTATTAGAAATATTCACATGCCTTTGTGATGTAATAAAATAGGTAAATGGATGTCAGCCATTTGCCTGTAAAAATAGATAATAATCATCGAACAAACAAAAGAATGAAGCTAAAAAAATCAATGAGGGGAAGCCTGTTGGCAGCGTGCCTGCTGTTGTCGCAGTTGCCTTTGCATGCGGCGGGGCAGGCGGCTTCAGAAGGCGGGTCGCGTTTCGGGACGGAGGAGGCGGGAATTTCCCTGCGCGCAAACCTGCTGCGTTGGGCAACGCTCACGCCTGACCTCGGCGTCGAGTGGCGCGTGAACGGTTCGTGGGGCGTCTTGGTGGACGGGGCGTGGACGTCGTGGAGCTGGCAGGACGCCGGGCGGCGTTACACCCTGTGGGAAGTCGCCCCGGCAGTACATTATTATATAGGCAAGTCGAAGCGCGCCTACGTAGGGGCGATGTTCAAGGCGGGGCAGTTCAACTACAAGCTGTCCGGCGACGGGAAGCAGGGGGATTTGTTGGGCGGCGGCTTGAGAGGCGGCTACCGTTTGCCGCTGACCCGTGCGTTGGCACTGGATTTCGGCATGGGTTTGGGTTGCCTGCACGCCGATTACGATAAATACAGAGTCACCGACGGCGTACGTGTACGCACCGGCGAAGGGAGCAAGTGCTACTGGGGAGTGACGGATGTGGGAGTGCGGTTAGTGTGGCGGATACGGTGAACGAGGAGAGATTAACGATGAAGGATGAACGATTAACGACAAATACCATCGTTCAAACCCATCCCACCATCGTTCAAGCTCACCCCTCCCACCGTTCAAGCGGATTTGCAATCCGCTTGTAAATCAAACAGTCCGGATTGCAAATCCGGACTGACGAAAGGAGGGAGTATGAACGATTAACGATGAAAGATTAACGACGAACGACAAATGATAATGAGAAAAGGACATAAGATATTAGCAACAGCCTTTGCGCTGGCATTAGCCGGCGGATGCGTAAAAGACACCCTCTACGACACTCCGCACCCCGACCGGGGCGTGGTGTCCGTCTCCGTGGACGTTCCCCAAGGCGCGGAGGGCGACTACACCGTCGAAGTGGACGTTCCCCAAGGCGCGGAGGGCGACTACACCGTCGAAGTGGACGGCACCCCCTTGGACAAGGGCGCCACTGC
>CALUKF010000002.1 GCA_944321145.1 uncultured Odoribacter sp.
AGGTAGGCATTATTTTTTAATCTCCTATCTTTTCCACGAAATATTTTTCATCCGCCGGCAAATTTTCCAAAATGCGCTGCATCTCCTCCCGGCATTCTTCCGCTCCCGTATAATAATGGCAATAGCCGTAAAGCCGGCATTTCAACGCCCCGTCCGCCATCCCCGGAAGCAATTTTCCTGCCCGCTCCAACGCTTCTTCCAACAATTCTTCTTTTCCCGTCACCTCGTAGGCATCCATCACCGTCAACAGTACTTGCGCGCGCGTGTCCTCATCCGCCATGCCTTCATATCCCTTCAACAACGCCAAAGACAAAGCGCAAACCTCCTCCTGCAAACGCCGCATCCCTTCCTCCACCGGAGGGCAGCCCCGCTCCCGCAGCCGGTGCATTTCCTGCAGTCGTTCTGCCAACAAACTGCACGCGCCTGCCAAATCCAACCCTGCAATGCCTGCTCCCGACAAAACATAGCTTTCCCCTAATCTTTCCATAGCTTTCATTTTTAGCCGCCACCGGAAGAATCGAACTTCCGCTCCCTGCTCCAGCAGTGGCGACGTTGCCTTCGGGGGTCCCCCACCAATACTTGCGTATCAATTCATATTCGGTCTGTTATCCTATATATGTAGCAACCCACGGCGACGCCACCGGGAGACTCTTTTACGTCCCAACATGACAAGGAACCTGTTTCAGGCAATTGGGACTCGAATTACGGTAAGTCATTTGAATAAAAAAGGTTATGATGTCGCTTTAAACGTTCGTTTAAACGGACAGGTAGTTGAACTTAAATTCATGGTATGCCGTAGTGTATAGAAATTGGTTAGTATGTTGCAGTTACAATTTTCCGCAAAAATAAAGGGGAAAGTGGTACATTTAAACGAACGTTTAATCGGACAACGCAAAGGTATGACTTTATTTCTTTATAACAAATTTTCCCGACATCTTTTTTATACAAAAATTCAACCCCCAAGCAATCCCGCCTCCCCGCCCCAGCCCCTCCCGGGTTTCTCCCACTTACCCCCGGCATCTGCCGCTATCTCCGGGGCTTTCCCGGGGCTCCAGCCCAAGGAGTACCCAATGAGTACCGAAGGAGAGTGGGCGAATCTCAAGACTATCGTATAAGAAGACCGGCTCCTTCTTTAAAGCAACGACAAATGAAAAATTACCCTTAAACAGCATACAATACCGCTGACACTTTCGCAACGAACGAAAAAGTGCAAAACAAAGAGCCTTCAAAATCTACGGAAGAAAAAAAGCGACATTCTTTTGCAGATGCACCAACATATTTATACATTTGCCCTGTGATTTTTCAATGTAGTTTATGAATGAAGTTTTTATAATTATAGGTTTGATTCTTTTAAACGGGATTTTTGCCATGTCGGAGGTTGCTTTGATTTCTGCCCGCAAATCCCGCCTGACGACTGACATGAAAAAAGGCAGCAAGCCGGCGCGAATCGCCTTGAAATTGGCTGAAAAACCGGAACGCTTCCTTTCTACCGTCCAAATCGGCATTACGCTTATCGGCATCTTGACCGGTATTTATTCCGGCGACCAAATTGCCGAAGATTTTGCAGTCATCCTAACCGGCTGGGGCGTATCCGCCAGCTATGCTCCGGCATTGGCACAGGGCGTCATCATCGTCGTCGTGACTTACCTGACCATTGTCTTTGGCGAATTGGTGCCCAAACGCATCGGCATGACTGTTGCCGAGCAGACCGCCAAAGTCGTGGCGCCTCCCATGAAGTTTCTGGCATACGTGACCTTTCCTTTCGTCTGGCTGCTTTCCAAAAGCACGGAATTGATTTTTAAACTTTTAGGCATCACGGACAAAAGCAACAAAGTCACAGAAGAAGAAATCAAATCCATTATCCAGGAAGGCACCGACGACGGCGAAGTACAGCCCGTGGAGCAGGACATCATGCAGCGGGTCTTCATGTTGGGCGACTTGAAAGTGGAAACCCTCATGACCCATAAAAACGACATTGTCTGGTTCGACACGGAGATGACCGTTGACGAAATCAAGAAAATCCTGAGCGAGGAACTTTACGAATTTTACCCGGTTGGCGAGGGAGACTTAGACCACGTGCGCGGGGTCGTCAATTTAAAAGACCTTGTCCTCCACCTGTACGAACCGGATTTCAACCTGCTTGCCTTCACCCATGAGGCGGTTTATTTCCACGAAGGCATGACCGTTTACAAGGCATTGGAGCAAATGAAAATCCGCAAAATAAGCCGGGCACTGGTTTGCGACGAATTTGGAGTCTGCGTCGGCATCATTACCTTGAAGGACATTTTGGAAGGATTGGTCGGCAACATGGACGACGACGGCGACGAGCCCGAAATCATCAAACGCACCGGCAAAGACGGCTGGTTAGTGGACGGGCAATGTTCCTTCTATGATTTCCTCTGCTATTTCGACCGGCAGGATTTGTTGGAAAACCACGGCTACCATACCTTAGGCGGCTTGATTCTCCAGGAACTCGAACACATCCCCCAGAGCGGCGAAGTCGTAAAATGGCACGACTTTACATTGGAAGTCGTGGACATGGACGGGGCACGGATTGACAAAGTGCTGGTGACAATCGACGAGCCGCAGCACGAGGATGAATAAACAGGCGTTTAGTCCAATTTCAACACGGCAAGGAAGGCTTTTTGCGGCACTTCCACATTGCCGATTTGCTTCATCCGCTTCTTTCCGGCTTTCTGTTTTTCCAAGAGTTTGCGCTTACGGGAAATATCGCCGCCGTAACATTTGGCAGTCACATCCTTGCGGACAGCCTTGATGGTCTCGCGGGCAATCACTTTTGCACCGATGGCAGCCTGCACGGCAATATCAAACTGCTGGCGCGGAATAAGTTCCTTCAACTTCTCGCAAATGCGCCGCCCGAAAGCGTAAGCGTTGTCAAAGTGTATCAGGGCAGACAAGGCATCCACTGATTCACCGTTCAGCAAAATATCCAATTTTACCAGGTTCGCACGGCGGTACCCGATTTGATAATAATCAAAAGAGGCATACCCCTTCGTGATGCTCTTCAACTTATCGTAAAAGTCAAATACGATTTCCCCCAATGGCATTTCGTATGTAATCTCAATACGGTTGCCGGTATGGTATTGTTGATTGATCAATATGCCGCGTTTGCCGAGGCAAAGGGTCATGATGGAGCCGATGTAATCTGCCGGGGTTATGACTTGCGCGCGAATATAAGGTTCTTCCACATAGTCCAACGTGCTTGCCGGAGGCATGTCCGAAGGGTTGTGCATCTCCAGCGATTCGCCCTTCGTCGTATGTGCAATGTACATCACGTTCGGTACCGTTGTGATGACATTCATGTTAAACTCACGGTCTAAACGCTCCTGCACGATTTCCATGTGGAGCATGCCGAGGAAGCCGCAACGGAAACCGAACCCCAGTGCAGCCGACGACTCCGGCTCGAAGGTGAGCGAAGCATCGTTCAGTTGCAATTTTTCGATAGAGGCACGCAGGTCTTCATAATCCTCCGAATCAATGGGATAAATCCCGGCAAACACCATGGGCTTCACTTCCTCAAACCCGTCAATGGCAACGTCGCAAGGATTTTGGACATGGGTGATGGTATCTCCCACCTTCACTTCCGACGACGTTTTGATGCCGGAGATAATATACCCCACATCGCCGGTCTCCAACGTGGCACGCGGTTCCGGCTTCAGGCGCAACACGCCAATCTCGTCGGCAGTGTATTCCTTGCCCGTATTGACAAACTTCACGAGGTCACCCGTTTTCAGGCTGCCGTTGACGATGCGGCAATAGGTAATGATACCCCGGAAAGAATTGAACTCCGAGTCGAATATCAACGCCTGCAGGGGCTGTGTTTTCGAGCCAGTCGGATGCGGGATGCGCTCCACGATGGCGCGGAGGATTTCCGGCACGCCCAAACCTGTCTTGCCGCTCGCCTCGATGATGTCCTCGCGCTTGCAGCCGAGCAACTCGATGATTTGGTCTTTTACCTCCTCGGGCATGGCGTTCGGCATATCCATTTTGTTCAGCACAGGAATGATTTCGAGGTTGTTTTCCACTGCCAGATAAAGGTTGGAAATCGTCTGAGCCTGTATGCCTTGCGTGGCGTCCACAATCAACAATGCCCCTTCACAGGCAGCAATCGAGCGGGACACTTCATACGAAAAGTCCACGTGTCCCGGCGTGTCAATCAGGTTCAGCACATACTTCCGCCCCTCGTGCATATAGTCCATCTGTATCGCATGGCTTTTAATCGTAATGCCCCGTTCACGTTCCAAGTCCATGTCATCCAGGACTTGCGCCTGCAAATCCTTGCCGGTGACGGTGCCTGTATACTCCAACAAACGGTCTGCCAATGTACTTTTCCCATGGTCAATGTGGGCGATGATGCAAAAGTTGCGAATGTTTTCCATGTATATCCTCCTCTTTTAAATCGACGGGCAAAGATACGAAGTTTTCACATAAAAACGACAGCCGCAGGGGCAATTCGCACGATTCTGCAAACTCTGCCCCGCGCGGCAGGTATTATTTGCAGGAAAATCGCTAAATTTGCCGCAAATTTAATGGGATGACTATGATAAAATCTATGACAGGTTTCGGCAAGACGACTGTCGAAATGAAGAACAAGAAAGTGATTATTGAGATCAAGAGTTTAAATTCCAAACAACTGGACATGAGCCTCCGCCTGCCCTCGCTCTACCGGGAAAAGGAAATGGACATCCGCGCTTTGGTCAAAGAACGCTTGGACAGGGGCAAAGTGGACATGTATATTTATTTCGACAATGCAGACTCCGACAAAGACGTAGCAATCAATCGCGCCGTAGTCATGCAATATTACAGCCAACTGCAAGAAATTGCCGGGCAACTGGGCATTGAGCCGGACGGCAACGGATTGCTGCAGGCCATCATGCGCTTCCCGGAAACCCTGCAAGTGAAAGTAGAGGAATTGGACGAAGAGGAATGGCTTGCCCTCCGGGCAGGCATTGAAAAGGCGCTGGAGGAAATCAACCGCTTCCGCCTCCAGGAGGGCGAGGCACTGATGAAGGACATCCTCCGCCGCGTGGGATTGATTGAAGAATTGGCAGCCCAAGTGCCCCAATTCGAAGGGCAACGCATCGTCGCCATCCGCCAACGCCTGCAGGAAAAAATCAACGAATGGACAGAGGTTAAAAATGTCGACCAAAACCGTCTCGAACAGGAAATCATCTATTACCTCGAAAAATTGGACATCACCGAAGAGAAAGTACGCCTTGCCAACCACTGCAAGTACTTCCGCGAAACCGTCGACAAAGAGGATGCCCCCGGGCGCAAAATCGGCTTCATTGCACAGGAAATGGGCAGGGAAATCAACACCCTCGGCTCAAAAGCCAACGACCACGACATCCAGAAACTGGTCGTGCGCATGAAAGACGAGTTGGAAAAAATCAAAGAACAATCCCTAAACATCCTCTGACATGGGCAAGGTCATTATATTTTCAGCCCCCAGCGGAGCCGGCAAAAGCACCATCGTCAATTACCTCTTGGGTAAAAACCTGGGCTTGGAATTTTCCGTTTCCGCCACTTGCCGCGCTCCCCGTGGCAAGGAACAACATGGCAAAGAATACTACTTCTTCACCGAAGAAGAATTCAAACGCCGCATCGCGGCAGGCGAATTTCTGGAATACGAAGAAGTCTACCCCGGTTGTTTCTACGGCACGCTCAACAGCGAAGTGCAACGCATCTGGGCAGAGGGCAAAACCGTCCTTTTTGATGTAGACGTCGTTGGTGGCTTGAACATCAAAAAGAAGTTTGGCAACCAGGCGCTTGCCCTCTTCATTCAACCCCCATCCGTTGCAGCCCTGCGCGAACGCCTGCAAGGCAGAGGCACCGACTCCCCCGAGAAAATCGAGCAACGCGTTGCCAAAGCAGAATATGAATTGAGCTTCGCCCCCCGCTTCGATACGGTGATTGTAAACGACCGCCTGGACGATGCCCTTGCTGAAGCCGAACGCAAAGTGCGCGATTTCCTCAACGCATAAACGCCATGCCTGCCGCCTCCACACCTCCCGTCGGGCTGTTTTTCGGCTCGTTCAACCCCCTCCACAACGGGCACTTGCAGATTGCACGCTATCTTTTGGAGCAAAATGCTTGCCGTGAGGTGTGGTTCGTTGTTTCACCCCGCAACCCCTGGAAAGAGGACGCCTCCCTGCTCGACGAACACCGCCGCCTTGCCATCGTCCGTGCAGCCATAGCCGGCGAGCCCCGCATGGCTGCCAGCGACATCGAATTCGACATGCCCCGCCCTTCCTACACCTGGCAGACCCTCTGCGCTTTCCGCACCCAATATCCCGACACCCCTTTCGCCCTCATTATCGGCGGCGATAACCTCCCGCGCTTTCACCAATGGCGCCATGCCCGCGAAATCCTCGCCTCCTTCCCCCTCTTCGTCTATCCGCGCCCCGGAATCGCCTTGCCACCCCTGCCTCCCGGCGACATACGCCTCATCCATGCCCCCTTGGCAGACGTCTCTTCCACACAAATCCGTGCAAAAATACAAGCCCGCGAGGACATCTCCCCCCTTGTCCCCCCGGCAGCCCTCCCCCTGATTTTAGACGCCTATACCCCTTCTGCTACCTGATTATAGGGAGCATCCCACCACACAATACCTAAAAAAGGGGATTGCCGCATCCATTTCCCCGCGCTATCTTTGTATCGTCACAAAAAGAAACGTTTTATTGATTAATATTTATAGTTGCGCGTCACAGGCACTCCCGCCTGTGACTTTCTTTGTCCCGCCAAAAGAAAAAACACCGGCAGGATGCGCTCAGCGGATCCTTCAAACGGGATACCTGCATCTCCCCCTCCTTGCGGCCACATCATACAAAGGCGGGTGCTTGCACCTCTCCCGTCCCCGGTGTCTTCACAGTACAGTAAACATATATGTGCGTTTGCCGCCTTTAATCCACCGAAAGCGCGGGCATTTGCATGTATGGCAGGTCTTCTGACTTGCTTCTGTCCGGACGCCTTCCCGTCGTGCTTAATGCAGACAGTGGCAGGAGTATTGCCCGGGCATGTGTAACGAAGCTCACAGCAGCGGGGTCTGTCCGGGATTTTCACCCGATTCCCTTTTCTTTTCCGCACCGAACGGCACCGGAAAAACCAATACGCTACAAAGGTAAATAAAATCTCCGAAATTCCTGCTTACAAATTAATTTTCGCACCCTCAAACACAATTTTCTTGTACAGATAAATCATCGGACAATATGAGAGGGGCAAAAAAGGGATTTCCTTACCGCTCCAAGTATCTCCGCCGCTCCTCTTCGGGGAAGCGCTCGATGGCATACCGCAGCATGGTACGCGGCATGACTTGCACCCGCGGGGCGAGGAAATCCACCAAAACACCCTTGTCGCGCTTCCCGACTTCCCTGAGCAACCAGCCCACTGCCTTGTGAATCAAGTCGTGCGGATGCCTCAACAACTTGTCTGCTATCGCCAGGCAATCCCGGAAATCCCCCCGCCTCACAAAGTGCATGCACGTCACGATTCCAATCCGTTGCTCCCACAGGTTGTCTGAATCCGCCAGGCGGTATAACACGCTCCGGTCTTTATCCTCCAGCCACACCCCCAAAAGCTTGTAGCATGTCAAATCCACCAAATCCCAATTATTGATGCAGGCAGTATGCCCAAGGTAAAATGCCACGCACAGTGCCCTTTCCGCTTCGTTCCCACGAGCTTGCCCAAACCGCTGCACCAGTATCAGCAATCCCGTCAGCCTTGCTTCATGCCACGGCGAGGCGACAAGCGTTTCCAGCGTCTGCCAATCCGCTTGCCCGTATTTTCGCGCTACTTCCCGTTGTTCCGGCACCTTCACGCCCAGAAAACGGTCGCCTTCGCCGTATTCGCCTTTCCCTGTCTTGAAAAAACGGCTCAGGTGCACAGCTTTCTCCTCATTCCCCAGATGCCGTAATTCTTCTATGATTTCCTCTCCTGTCATATCTTTTCTAATTATGCTTTCGTCTGCAAAAATACATCTTTCCCCTGTAATATACTTCCTCGTCCCCGCCCATTCTCCTGCAAATTCCCCCCACCAAAACATGCCGAAAAAATTATTCCCGTTTTGCATGAATAAACGGGGGGATTGTTTTAATTTTGCGGCGTTGTTGCTGATTTATAAAATAGAGCGTGCATGAAGAAAAAATGGGGGCTTAGCCGGATAAGAAATTCGTTCTCCGCGCGGTTGCGGGTGTATGTCGTGGGTTTTACGGCATTGCTGTTTATTGTCGCGTTCTATGTGTTTTTCCGGTTTTCGTATGGTTTTATACGGGACGAGGCGGTGCATCGCGCGGAGGCGCTGCTGGACAATACCATCCTGCGCATTGACGGGGTGCTGGACGCGGTGGAGACAGCTGCCGGCAATTCGGCGTGGGAGGTGGAGACGTACCGGGACGAGCCGGATTCACTGTATGCCGTCCTGAGCCGGTTTGTGGAGCGCAATCCGATTATCAGCGGGAGCGCCGTGGCGTTCCGCAAAGGGTATTACGGGCAAGGGGAAGCGTATTTTTCACCTTATGTCTACACAAATGCGGCGGGAAAGACGGAGCGGAGGCAATTGGGCAACGAGACTTATAATTACCAAGAGAAAGAATGGTTTGCCGAACCGATGCGGACAGGCAAACCCCATTGGAGCGAACCTTATTTCGATACGGGCGGCGGGGAGATGATTATGACGACGTATTCCCTGCCTCTTTACGACGGGCAGCAACAAGTGTATGCCATCTTCACGGCAGACATTTCGCTGACGTGGCTGACGGAGCTGGTGAACAGCATCCGCCCCTATCCGCGGGCGTATAACCTGATGGTCGGCAGGGAGGGCACTTACATCGTACACCACCGTCCGGAACGCATCCTGCATGAGACGATTTTCAGTGCCACACGCGACATGAAAGACTCAACGGTGGGGAGCATCGGGCGACACATGGTTGCGGGACTGCGGGGCATGGAGATGCTGCAGAATGACGACACGCTGTCCTACGTCTTTTATGCGCCCATCAAAACGGGGTGGTCGGTGGCAACGGTCTGCCCGCAGGAGGAAGTGTTCGCGAGTCTGGACAAAATACAGTTCCGGGTGGTGGCGATTGTCTGCATCGGGCTGGTAGTGCTGGCTGTCGCGTGCGGACGGATTATCCGCCATGTAACCACTCCATTGTCGCGGTTTGCAGGGGTCGCCCGGCAGATTGCCGGCGGGCATTTCGATGTGCCTTTGCCGCAAAGCAAGTACAAGGACGAGATGGGACAATTGCACGACGCTTTCGAGTACATGCAGGGGGCATTGGTGGAATACGTCCATGAATTGCAGGAAACAACCGCCCAAAAGGAGCGCATCGAGAGCGAATTGCGCATTGCCAGCGAGATCCAGATGGGCATGATTCCCAAATTGTTCCCGCCGTTCCCGGAACGGAAGGACATCGACCTGTATGCCACATTGAAACCGGCAAAGGAAGTCGGGGGCGACCTGTATGACTTTTTCATCCACGATGAGAAGCTGCTGTTCGTCATCGGAGACGTATCGGGCAAGGGCATCCCGGCATCGTTGCTGATGGCGGTGACGCGGAGCCTCTTCCGCACCATTGCCACCCACCGCGAAACGGCAAAGGAAATTGTAAGCGCCCTCAACCGGGCTGTCGCAGACAACAACGAAGCGAACATGTTTATCACGCTGTTCGTGGGGATTCTGGATTTGCAAACGGGCGAACTGGGGTATTGCAACGCGGGGCATAACCCGCCTGTCCTGAACCGGGGGGGAGAGGACGCGCACTTCCTGTCCTGCCATTCCAACATTCCCATCGGGGTATTTGAAGACTTTGAATACACGGAAGAACACTTCCCGCTGGGCTTCGGCAGGATGCTGCTCCTCTACACGGACGGGCTGACGGAAGCGGAAAACCGGGAGAAAGCACTGTATTCCGAAGCGCGGCTGCTGGAGACAATGCAAGCCTTGAAAGGGCTGGGGGCACAGGAAACAATAGACGCCCTCGGGAAAAGCGTGCAGGCTTTTGCCAACGGCGCAGAACAGAGCGACGACCTGACGATGCTGGCATTGCAGTTGAAACCCATAAACCCAAACACATGAAAACAGAATTAGTCCTAAAAAACGACATCCGCGAGATTCCACGCTTAGAGGAATTTGTAAGCCAGACCGGCACACAGGAAGGCGTGCCGCCCGAAGGCATCGACATGCTGATTCTGGCACTGGAAGAAGCTGTCACGAACGTCATCAACTATGCCTACGGCGACGGGGAGGGCGAAATCACCCTGACAGCTGAACGCCAAGGGGATGCCCTCGTTTTTGAAATCAAAGACCGGGGCGAAGCCTTTGACCCCACGCAAGTCGGGGAACCGGACGTCACCCTGCCGGCAGAAGAAAGGCAACTCGGCGGGCTGGGGCTTTTCCTCATCCGCAAAATCATGGATGGGGTACATTACCGCAGAATTCAAGACACAAATATATTAACACTCACAAAACAAATAGAATAAAGCAGATATGGAAAGTTTTCTCTTCTTAGGAATGAACGTGGACATGTGGATTGTGCTGCTGACCATCCTGGTGGTCTTCGGGCTGATGCTGTTCACGAAATTGCCGGGCGATTATGTGTTCATGGGAAGCATGGTCGTCTTTGCCGTCACGGGCGTGCTGCCCATCAGCGAGGCGCTCTGCAGCTTCGGCTCGGAGTCCGTGGTCATGACGGGCACACTGTTTGTCATCATTGCGGGGCTGGTGTACTCCGGCGTGCTGCAATGGATTGTAAAATATTGCCTGGGTAGTCCCAAGACGTACAAAAAGGCGTTGGTGCGGCTGATGTTTCCGGTCGCCATGATGAGCTCTGTGCTCAGCAATACGACAGTCGTGGCATTGTTTCTGAAAGCCGTGCAAATGTGGGCGAAACGACTGAACATTGCGCCCTCGAAACTGTTGATACCGTTGAGCTACGCCTCCGGGCTGGGCGGTATCCTTACGCTCATCGGCTCGCCGACCAACCTGGTGATTGCCGGTTTCTATGCCGACGACACGGGCAAATCGCTCAGCCTGTTCACGCCGACGCTTGTCGGGCTGCTCTGCCTGGCTGTGGGCATCCTCTCCATGCTGGCACTGAACCGCCTGCTGCCGGTCAGGAAATCGCAAGAGGACGCATTGGAAAACGTGTCGGACTACACGGTGGAACTCTTAGTGCCCACGGAATGCCCCCACGTCGGCAAGACAGTCGAGGAAGCCGGGCTTTACAATGTAGACGGCGGGCACATCATCGAGATTATCCGTTTTGACCAAGAAATCATCTCGCCCGTGAGCAAGGACGAATTCATTTTCGGCGGCGACCGGCTGGTATTTTCCGGGGACGTGGAGCGCATCCTGGAGCTGAAAAAGACGCACCAACTGGTCAATGCCACACACCACGTGTTTGCCCTGAACGAGATGGACGGCAACCGCCGCCTGCAAATGGCAAACGTGAAATTCACCAGTTCCCTTGTGGGGAAGAAGATGAAAGACACCGACTTTGAGGAAAACAACGATGTCGTGCTGGTGGCAGTCGCCCGGGAAGGCGAACGCATTCAGGAAAGCCCGCGGGAAGTGGTACTGGAGAAAGGCGACACGCTGTTGCTGGAATGCAGCCCGTCGTTCCTGAAACGGCCAGAAAACTATGCCTCCGAATTGCAACTCTTCGACTCGGAGAAAGTGCCTAACATCGGGAGCAAAACGGTACTCTCCGCCTTTATCATGCTGGCGATGATATTGTTGTCGTCATTCAACGTGCTACCGTTGATGTCTTCCTGCTTCCTGGCAGCGTTTGCCATGATTATCACCCACTGTTGCAGCATCAAACAGGCGAGGGACAGCATCGACTGGGGCATCCTGCTGATATTCGCCGGTTCGGTGTGCATGGGCATGGCAATCGAAAAAGTCGGACTGGCAGAATTGCTGGCAGACAACCTGCTCTCGCTGGCGGGCAACAGCCCGTTCTGGGTGCTGACATGCGTCTGTGTCTGCGGAGTTGTGCTGTCGGAGTTTGTCAGCAACACGGCAGCTGCTGCCATCCTCTACCCGGTGGCTTACCAAACGGCATTGGCGATGGACGTGAACCCACTGACTTTCTGTATCGGGTTGCTCATCTCCGTCAGCCTGTGTTTCGCCTCGCCCATCGGCTCGCCGACCCACATGCTGGTCTATGGTCCGGGAGGTTACCGATTCTCCGACTTTATGCGCATCGGCATCATCATGAACGTCATCATGCTGATTGCAACGCTGGTTTTCACTCCTATGGTATTTCCTTTTAAATAAGCATAACTATGTTGAACGTCACACTTACCAATCACGAAACTGAAACTACCGTCACCCTCGAAGGGCGGATGGATACGGTCGCTGCTCCCGAATTTGAGCAGGCATTGGCACCCGTCTGGGACATGGAACATCCCCAAATATTGTTGGACTGCCAGAAGCTGGAATACATCAGCAGTTCGGGCTTGCGGGTGTTCCTGAAACTGAAAAAATTTGTCGATGCCAAAGGCGGACAGGTGGCACTGAGCACTTTGCAACCTACGGTGAAGGAAGTCTTCGAGATGACAGGCTTCGCAAAGATGTTTCAAATGAAATGATATCAGTCTCCTTCCGGCTTTGCCGGAAGGAGACTGACCTGTTTATTCAAGGATAACGGTCACTGCCCTGGCACCGTGAGCGCCAATGACAAGCGCTTGCTCAATGTCGGCAGTCTTGGAAGGTCCGGCGATAAAACAGCCGTAGCCAAAGTCATCGAAGTCCGGACGGGCATACGCCTCGTGCATGTTGTTCACCAAAGCGCGGCGGTCTAAGAGTATTACCAACGCCTCGGAGATGAAGAAAAGGGCTTTATACCGCGTCTGCTGCTTCACCCAAACCATGCCATTCTCCAGAACACCAAACTCCCCGCGGATAACGGCTACATCCGTACCATCCAAAGCGCGCGGGTCATCCAACAGGTCGGGATTCACGGTGGCGCAAGTAATGCCCGGCAAATTGGAGGCAATGGTGCGGGCTTCGGGATAGGCGGTGCGTATCAGGTCGTTCACGTCCTGTCCGGGTTCCAGACGGAGGGAATTTGCGCCTGCAACTTTCAAAATGCGCTCGAATTGCTCCACAGGATTGTCAAAAGCCAAAGGCTTAAAGTCCATTTCCGGGCGTTTCTCCGGCGTGATGGCATGTGCCTGCAGGCGTGCCAATATATCGTCTCTGCTGCTCATATTCTTTGATTTCAATGGTTCCACAACAATTTTATTCTTTTACCTTGCCTTTCTTCCAAAGGGCATTGAAGGTCTCCGGGGCAAAATCCGGCAACTCGCGCCCGATGCCCCACGCGTCCAAGCGGTTGTAGAGGACGAAACGGGGCATGTGCTCCGCCGTCCGCCCCGCTTTGATGGCAGCGTAAAACAGGGAAGGGCGCTCCATGACAAACTTCAAACCCTTGTCGATAAACTTCTTTTCCTTGGATGCCAAGTGCATGCCGTCCAAATCCTGCCGCCAACGGTAGATTTGTTCCGCCAAGTCGATTTTGGCAGGGCAGACGTTCGAGCAGGAATGGCACAGGGTACAAGCCGAAAGGTTGCCCGCGTATTTTTCAGGCGATTTCAGCATGCCTAAATTAATGCCCACCGGTCCCGGTATAAAGTAGGAATAGGAATAACCACCCGTGCGTCGGTAAACCGGGCAAGTGTTGATACAAGAACCACAGCGCAAGCATTTCAACATGTTCACATGGGCTGCATTTGCGAGGATGTCGCTGCGCCCGTTATCCACAATGACGATGTGCATTTCCTGCCCCTCAACCGGCTTCTTGTAATGGGACGTGTAGGTCGTGGAAGGTTGTCCGGTTGCCGAACGTGCCAGCAGGCGCACGTACAACGCCAACGCATCGTAGTCCGGCACTACTTTTTCCAACCCCATGATGGCGATGTGGACTTTGGGGAAAGAAGTGCCCATGTCGGCATTCCCTTCGTTCGTGCAGACCACGAAAGCCCCGGAAGATGCCACAGCAAAATTGACTCCCGTCATGGCAATGTCCGCATGCAGGAAATTTTGGCGCAAAGACTTGCGGGCAGCGTGAGTCAGATAGGTGGGGTCGCTGTTGTCTAGTTCGGTGTTCAATTCCCGCTCAAACACCTTGCCCACTTCCTCGCGCTTGACATGGATGGCAGGAAGAACAATGTGGCTGGGCGGCGTGCCCATGAGCTGCATAATGCGCTCGCCGAGGTCAGACTCCACCGCCTCTACCCCGCGAGCTTCAAGGTAAGGCGTCAAGCCGCATTCCTCCGCCAACATGGACTTGCTTTTCACCAGGCGTTTGCCCCCATGCTTTTGGATGATTTCATAGACAATGCGGTTATGCTCCTCGGCATCCTTTGCCCAATGGACATGGACGCCGTTGGCTGTCGCGTGGCGTTCAAACATTTCAAGATAATAGCCGAGACGGCTGATGGTGTGCCGTTTCATGCGGCTTGCCATTTCGCGCAAAGCCTCCCACTCCGGGACGCCCTGTGCCATCCTGTCCCGCTTTTCGCGGACGAAATAAAGCGCTTGGTCGTGCCATGCCGTACGTTCGCGGTCGGCAATGAATTTTTCGGCTGCTTTAGCGTGTGAACTCATCGTATTCAGGTTTTAAAGGTGACTACTCTGTTTTCGGGAAGCAAGGATTTCCACTACATGCAAGGTCTTGATGGGCAGATGCTCCCGGCGGATGATGCCCTCCATGTGCATCAAGCAGGAACTGTCCGCGCCGGTGATGTATTCCGCGCCGGTGGAAATATGGTCGCGCACCTTGTCCTGCCCCATACAAACCGACGTGGCAGCTTCCTCCACGGAGAACATACCCCCGAAGCCGCAACATTCATCCACCCGCTTAGGCTCAAACACCTCAATGCCTTCCACAAGGGAAAGCAAATCCTTCAGCACGGAGTAACGAGGCTCCACCAACTCGGAAGGAGACGCCAAATGCAGGAGGCGCAGGCCGTGGCAACTGTTGTGTACGCTCACTTTGTGCGGAAAATAAGCATCCAGTTTGTTCACTTTCAATACATCATGCAGGAACTCGCAAATCTCGTAAATCCGGCTGCTGAGGCAAGCATGTCCCGATTTATGGAGCAATTGCGGATAATGTTCCTTCACGAAAACCACGCAACTGGCAGAGGGTCCCACCACATAATCATATTTTTCAAACAATTGCTCCATCCGTTCCGCCAGACGAAGCGCGTCTTTCTCGAAACCGCCGTTTGCCATCGGCTGACCGCAACAAGTCTGCTCCAAGGGGTAATCCACATCCACGCCCAAAGAGGTCAGAAGACGATAGGACGCCACCCCCACTTGCGGGTAAACGGCATTCACATAACACGGTATAAACAATCCTACTTTCATATCCACTTTTATCAATTTATGCAAAAATATAAACTATCACGCCGGTAATCACCACGTATGCCAAGGCATAAACCACTGCCGCCTTCAGGATATTCCCCTCCTGTCCCTGCTGGTTGCAGGCAGAAGTGGCAATCGCAATGCTCTGGGGGGAAATAATCTTGCCACCGGTTGCGCCTGCCGTATTTGCAGCAGAGAGCCACGTGGGGTCAACGCCGATATGCCCCGCCACGCCGGCTTGCAGTTTCCCGAACAGGATGTTGGCAGAAGTATCGCTCCCCGTCAGGAAAGTGCCAATCGCCCCGATGGCAGGAGCAAACAACGGATAAAGTGCTCCCGTCGCCGCAGAAAGTGCCACCGCCAAATGGTTTATCATGCCAGCCGTTTCCATGATGGAAGAGAAGCCAACAAGGCAAATCACAGTCACTATCGTCTTCCGCAATTGTACCACCGACTGCCACAGCAAACGGAGCAAATCCCTCACGCGCCCGCCTTGAATCAGCCCGCCGGCAAAGGACCCCAGGAAGAGCAAGACCCCGCCCTGGGTCAGCCATTGAATCGTATACACCTTGTCCTCGCCCCCAATCGCCAAGTGTACTGATGACGTACAAACCGACTGCAAGGCAGCCTTAATGCCTGGAAACAAAGGACTCGTAACCACCACCAGCAACATAATTAGGGCATAAACCATCCATGCCCGCAGGATTTCGCCTGTTGTATAAGGCGAAGCTGCCGGCTTCACCTGCTTCCTGCCCAGCAATTTGCCCAAAAGGATAATGACAACAATGGATGCCAAACTGCCGATAATGGCAGGTGTTTCCGCCCCAATGTAACGGGCTGACGCATATTGTGCCCCCAGCGACACCGCACCGACGGAAAGACTCAGCAGGAGATTCTTCGGGAGCGACTTCAATTGTGGGTCTGCCAAAAAAGTAATCACGCACGGAATCAAAAGCATCAACACAGAAAGTTGCAACACGACCGCTGTGCTCAACGCCTGCACGTCTAAGGCAGTTTCCTGCGCCAAAACAATCACAGGCACCCCCACCGCCCCGAAAGCTGTCGCCACGCTGTTGGCAATCAACGAAACTACCGCCGAAAACATCGGCTTGAACCCCAAACTAATCAAGATGGCTGCAGGTATCGCCACCGCCGTCCCAAAGCCCGCCATGCCCTCCAGCAATCCCCCGAATCCCCAAGTAATCAAGAGTACTTGGACACTCTTATCGGTGGAAATGGCAGAAAATTGCTGTTTCAACACCTCGATTTTCCGAGTATGCAGCAGGACATTGTAGCTGTATATCGCCATCAAAATGATAAAAAGAATGGGTACCAGCGCCTTCAACATACCATAAATAAATGAATTGCAAGTGTCCGCCAACGGCTGTCCGAAAGCGAAAATAGCCAAACACGCCGTGACTAGCAATGTAACCACACTGCTCTTGTCTCCGGCAACTTTCATAAAGCCCATCAAAACAATCAATACCACAATGGGCAAGGCGGCATAAAGCGTTTCCATAAGTTTCTTGTTTTTACAGGGCTAATTTAAGGAATTTTTTTGGGAAAAACAAGGGCAGCTCAAAAAATTCGATTAGGGCAGGTTAAACTCACGAATGCAACCTTTCTTTGTGAATTTCGAGCGATGCAAATAATAAGCTCAAGAGCTTATTTTTTGCCATTATAAGCCATACAGCTTATTTTTCACCATTATAAGCTATTTCGCTTATAATTTCTTGCCCGATAGAAATATTATTCATACCTTTGCAATCGCTAGTAATTAAACTGAATTTATGATATACGCAGCCATTTCTGCCGATATTGTTTCTTCCACATCTTTATGTATCGAAGAGACCGTTGCACTGAAACAGAGGATAGAGAACTTATTTTCTATTCTAAAAAATGCATTCCCCGGCTTCTGGGGCAGGCTGATAAAAGGGGATTATATAGAATGTTTAGTGCCTTCAGCCAAAGATGCCTTTAGAGTGTCATTACTTTTGAAAAGCAACATCAAATCTTTTCCTATCGCTAAATCAAAAGGGAAAAATATGTTCCAAACGTATGGAGTCCGCATGGCGATGGGAATTGGCGACATGCGTCTTATCGATGAAACCCAAGGGATAATGGATGGCGAAGCTATTTATTTATCAGGACGCGCTTTAAGTCGGATGGGTACACCCAATAAAAAGGGAACGTTCCTAATTGAGCCGGCAGACAAACAACTCAAACCCGCCTTACAGACCATTGGCATGCTGACTGATGCCCTGCTCAACAATGCCACAAAACGGCAAAGCGAAATCATTTTTTATAAGCTTCTATCAAAAAACGAACAAGAAATAGCCGACATTTTAGACATAAATCAATCTGCCGTGAATCAACACTCCACCTCTGCAAAATGGTATTGCATAGAAGAGGCATTAAATTATTTTGAACAACTAAAGTTTGAAAATCATGAATAGCTGGCTGTTATTAAGTCTATTGATGGCTCATATCATTGGGGATTTCTATCTGCAAAGCGACAAATATTGCAAGAAGAAGGGAGAATTAAAATTCAAAAGCCTCTTTCTATATATCCATGCAATAATAATAGGTCTGCTTTCTTGGGCGTTTGTTCCATTTGCAAACTTTGGGACTTTTGCCTTAATAATATGCGGAACACATTTATTAATTGACGCAATCAAAACATACACCCGTAAAAACTTATGGGCATTCCTAATAGACCAATTTGCGCATATTGCCATTTTAAGCCTTATCGCATACCTGTACATACCCCCACATCAATTGCCTATTCAAAGCATTGATTTTCTCGATACATTGCCTATTCCTTTATTCGCATTCGGCTTATTATGCTGCCTAAAACCTACTAATATTTTCATTAAACTAATATTAGAACGATACAAAATAGGGGAAACTACCTCTTGTGAAAACATAAAAAATGCAGGAGCGCTTATCGGGAACTTGGAACGAATCCTAACATTAGTATTCGTCTTGATAGGACAATACGAAGCCGTAGGATTTATAATTGCGGCAAAATCCCTTCTCCGTTTTAAGGACTCGGATACAGCCAAAACAGAATATGTATTGGCAGGCACATTGTTAAGTTTTGGCATAGCCACTCTTTGCGGATTGGCAATCAAACAATTTTCAATTTTACTATAAAGAAGCCTTGAATGCAGGGAAATGATTTTTTGGAAAACAAGGGCAGCTCAAAAAGTTCAGCTGCCCTTGCAAATCACTTTTTATCTAAATATTGATGGTGGATAGCCTTCAAATGCAAATAAGGGTAAAGAGCGGTCGAAAGGATTGGCTTTGGGAAAAAAGGTTCACTTGCCATCAATTCATAAGCCTTTTTATAATCTCCCTTTTTTGCATGTGCCGCAGCCAAATAAAGCAATGTTTCTTTCGAGGGTGTATGAGTCAATGCAGCATCTGCCAAATCAATTACCCCATCAATCAAAACCTCGTCCTGAACGCTATCATCAAAGAAGCCGGCAATGATCAATGTATAATAAAATTGACTATACAAATAAGAGTGATTTTCTTTATACTTATTTGCCACCTTCAATACTAAAGGTATTCCTTTTTGAAAATCTTTCTGAAACAAAACTTGCTCCAAATCCAAAATCTCCAAGTACATCGGGACATAAGGCGAACCTGTACTTTCTAATAATTCAATGTGTGCTGCATATTCTTCCGGTTTATCTCGAAAAATTGAACCGGCACGCACAATCATCCGATACATATTCACCCAAAAGTCATAACCAGCCTCGTAGGTTTGGTATATATCCGCATTTTTTATCAAAGAGCGAAAGGCAATATTATCTTCCGGATTTCGCATAAAGCCCCTCATCAATCTATAATTTTCTTGCTTTATCAAATCCTCCTCTGACAAAGTAGAAAGATAATCCAAAATACAGGCTTTTACTTCAATTGGATGAACTCTCAGTAACACACCCAACACATATTCATTGACCAATTCCAACGAACGCTCTCCACTCTCCCAACGTTTACGCCCATCTTCCAATTTTGCTGCCAAATCCGAATTCTCTGCATCTTTCCCATATTGAATAAACACATCAGCCTCCACCATGCCTGTTCTCGTATCCAACAAATTACCCTCTGCGTCTAACCAAAAGAAAGAAGGATATCCATTGGCTTGATACTTTTCAAAAAAGCCATGTTCTGCTTCCTTTTCTGCATCCAACTTCAGGCAAACAAAATGTTCATTATAAAACTTCCCGACTTGTTCTTGCGTAAAGACATTCTTTGCCATCATTTTACAAGGTCCACACCAAGAAGTATAAACATCGACGAAAATTCCCTTGCCCTCCAGTTGAGCTTTCTCCAATGCCTCTTCAAACGAGGCATTGGAAAAAACTATTCCTTGGGCATTGGCATTCATTCCCGCCACAAGCATTATAAGCAGCAGAATGAAAGCTTTCATATTAACTATACTTTTCATCAATATCAATTACCTTATCACAAAAACCGCACTTCTCAAACAAGAATTCAAGATGTACGCCTCCAGTAGAATTAACTTCATAAAAAATCACCCCACCTTGCTTTTCAGACAAATTCAAATCCCGGACACAGCAACGGACTTGGGATGAAGTGCGTGTTGCATTCGGATTAGACGCCGTCGGTTCCGATACCGTAATATCCAAAAATTTAATACTTGTAACTTCCATATTCTCAGCCTGCATATTCTGCTGCAACACCTCCAAGCTAGACATTGTACTTGATGTCAACTGATTAGCTGCAAAAGAATAAACAGCATCCTTAGTCGCATACATAAATACGTCATTATATTCCGGATTGGCAGCAAAACTGATCGCCTCTTTCATGTGAGGTGCAATGACATCTGTTACTTCTATTTTAGCAATACCACGAAAAGAATCATCCTCTAAGGAAAACTTATATAACCAAAATTTACCTTCCACATCTTGCATCAACATCCATGCTCCATTAGTCGCTTCAGATAAACTACCCCAACATTTCAATTCTAAATTTTCACCCAAATTATTTGAGTCGAAAATACCAAGATCATTCTCTGCTTTTGGTAAAGTAGTTACATAGCCTTGATTATATCTGGGATGAATAATTAAACGCCCATACAACTCATCAAAGAAAACAGGATTATCGCCTGCCGCCAAAACATCAGGAGCAACCGAATATTCATAAGGCTCGTTCATTAGCACCAATTTAGGTTCAAAATTAACTGCTTGCATATTAGTCGCTCTTTTACAAATAGCACCATTCATGATAATATAATCAATCATGTTTCCCTTATAATAAAATTCAGGAGCTACAGTTGCTGTCTCAAAATCCATATCACATGCTTCACGCATTGTTTTTACCTTTTCAAAAGACAAAGGATTGGCAACAACTCCTCCATTCTCATCATCACAAAAAATCAATTCTTGCTTCAAAAAGGTTGCATAGTCATTCGGATTTACTGAATAAATCCGTAAAGGATTACGACCAACCAATTCATCATTCGCACTCGCATAAATATTCTCCAGCAAAGTCCGTTCGGTATCATCTACCAAAAAATTCACTTCTGCTTGTCCAGCCTCTTCACATAACAATACCGTACCCTTCGTAAATTGTGTCCGAATCTCCAATTCCATTTCTTTACGGTAATAAACTCCAGTCTCTCCATCTATGACTTTTAATGCCAAAGTATAAGCCTCACCGGGAGTCAGAATAGATGGTTCTACTAACACATCCAAATTTTGTTCATAACCCAAAGTATCAGCTTCTTCCCGAGTTGTATTGGTGTATGCATACCACACATACGACAACTGAGAATTGTCATTCAAAGAAGTCTTAATGGTCGGAGAAGCTTGCAAATGGCTATAAAGCATAACAGAATATTTGTCCTCCAAACCTTCAATGGTCACTTCGTTCAACTCTTTAAAAGTATCTACGGTCTTATCTTCCACGCATCCCAACAATGCACAAAACATAAAACTCAATCCTATTATATATTTATTCTTCAACATAACAATCTATTAAAAAGGATTCCACACTGTAATCAAATTACCATTCTCATCATACACAGTATGAGTAGCATAATACTCACAAACTGCTCTACCTTGCTGCATCCAATAATTATATCCGCTTAATCCACCCCAATCCAAGAGTTCATCATCAGTTAGAGGGAAATCATGCCCCATAATCAAAATACATTGCTGATGCTTAACCTGGGAATATTCACCAAAATACAAAGACAAAGGCATGTCCCAATAAGAAGGTTTAATCAATTGATTTGTAATCATCAGCCGCATTTTCACTTGATCAGGATATCCCAAATCTAAATCTTCTGTCGCCTCCAATGCCAACTCCAAAGTAACGGTTGTTGTATCCATTTCCTCTCCCGGATTAGTCACAATCACAGGGAACTCCTCAACTGATGTATTCGCCTTAAATTCAAAACTTTCCGGTAAAGCCACATAATGTTTTCCAACAACTGCAGTTGAATTATCCAAAGCAACAACTCTATAGCTTGCTGGATTCTCTAACAAATCACCCAACAATTTAACCTCAATGTAAATAGTATCTCTATCCTGTGCTTTTATACGGAAAGAATATTGCAAACTATCTGCATCTGCCATATAATCAGAAAAGTAAACTGCCGGTTTCTCTTCATAAACCATACGGTCATTTTCCTGACAAGATGCCAAAAGCAAAATCCCAATTAGAATAAAAAATAAGTGTCTCATAATCTATACTATATTTATTCGATTAGACCAAAATCCAATTCATCATTCGGCAAAGGTAATACATAAACACTTTCCGGATCTATAGCAACAGTTCTAAACACGCCTATAGAAGTCAATCCCAAACGTTTATAATAATAAAACATTTGCCCTTCACACAAAAATTCTTTGCAGTATTCTTTATAAATTTCATTCTGCAAATCATCAGCTGCAACTAACTCCGCTAAACCTCGATGAGCCCGCAACGCATTCAAATATGCCAAGCCATTACTTCCCGAGCACTCCGCAGCAATATAATATAACTCTGACAAATGAAGCATAGGCATTTTCTCTGCAGAATTATATTTTGCAGGCATCACTCTATTGCTTGCATCTGTTTCTTGATACCATAATAAACGATAATCATTATCTGAAGGATTTTGAGCCTCGAACAAATCTTCCTGTCTAGAACTGGTAATACCTAAGGCATGCGTACTCAATGAAAGCCCATTTTCAACAACAGATTCTCCAAAATAAACATCAATATTGTCCTCCATCTTTTCTTCTTCGAGACTAAACAAAATTTCTGAATTGAAAAGCAAATCACTTGTCGAAGCTGAAGTAGCTAAAGCAAATGGTCTGACTGGCGAATCTCCTGGATTCCCTATAATCTCTTGAGCTGCAGCCAAAGCAGCCTCTTTATTGCCGGCATACAATTGTACCCTTGCCAATAAAGCTGTCGTTGCATAATAGTTCAAATGTTTTACACGCGTCCTCAATAACGGATGATCTCTATACTCTGAAATCAAATCTTCGTAATTCGGTCCATAAGGATCAACTTCTCTCATCAAATCACGAGCTGTTTCCAAATCTTCAATCACCTTGTTCAAAACCTCCCGAACTGTACTCTGACGCTGTGCAAGATTAGTATAGCTGTCCATATAAGGAATTGCCATTCTGCTTTCTCCCATAATAGGCGAGGGGGCATACAAGCGTAACATATCAAAATGCAACATTCCTCTCAATGCCAAAGCTTCTCCTTTATAAATCTGATAAACAGCATCCTCCGAAAAAACAGTACGGTTATCATCGATAAACATCAGCATCGCATTCAAATTGGCAATCGCCTTGTATTGTCTGCTCCATATCGTATCCAATACCGCTTCATCATAAGGTTCATCATAATGATAATCTTTTGTTTCTATATACTCATGGTCATTTGCTGAAATAGAATAATACTGAGCCAAAACGTCTACATAACCAAATGTCAATTGACGTCCATAAAGTTGGGGGGAAGACATCAAAGAGTAAACACCAGTCAGAACATCCCTAAAACCGCTCTCTTGTTCAAACAAGTCTTCAGCTTTTACATCCGATTTCGGGGATACATCAAACCAATCATGGCATGAGGTCAAAAATAAAATCCCCAAACATATCGATAAATATTTCATTTTTTTCATATCATACACTATTAAAATGTAACTTGAAGTGATAACGAATAATTACGGGCAAAAGGATAAGACGTTCCCCGTTCCATTTTTACCGTTGACGCTCTAAAAATATCATTTCCAATCAAAGAAACTTTCAACCGTTCAATACCCATCCGTTTTAATTGTTCGGGCGTAAACTGATAAGACAGATTCAAAGACGATAATCTTATGTAATTTTCCTGCTCTATAAAACGAGAAGTAGGCATAGTTGTCGTAGTATTGTCTATCGCCTTAAATATTGCCACATCACCGGGTTGTTTCCAACGATCATACAATACCCGCTTATCTGCATTCTTTTGCGGATCAACATTTTCCACCTTATCAACAAGCGTCTGATTATAAACATCCCCACCGTAACTATAATAGAAATAGGCATTCAATTGGAATCCCTTATACATCAACATGGTTCCAAAGTTCCCTTCAATTTTGGGGTCTTCGCACCCCATTGGCTTATAATTGTCCGTGCTCCACTCATTTACCTTGTCACCATTCTGCGCAATAAATACTTCTTCGCCAGTATTGGGATCAATGCCTATTGATTCATTCGCCCAAATCGTATTAATGGATTTACCCTCTTGATAACGCACCATCGGAGCCCGATTGTCCTCATTATCCTCATCAGTCATTTCATCATCCTGCATCTTGTTATAAGCAGCCAAGGCATCATTCAATTTCATCAAACGATTCTTATTGTGTGTCAAATTGAAAAATACATCCCATTGAAGTTCACGCTTGACATCCTTAATCAATGTCCCACGTAAATTTAATTCCACACCCTTGTTCTCAATCTCACCCAAATTGTCCTTATAAGAATCAAAACCTAATGACGGAGCAAGCAATACGTCAATCAATACAGACTTTGACACATCCTTATACCAGTTGAAATACCCCGTCAAACGGCTATTAAATAATGTAAAGTCCACACCCACATTTAATTTTTCCGTCCGCTGCCATTTCAAATCGGGATTTCCAAAAGCCATCAACAAAGCACCCAAATAATTGTCATACGATAAACCATTAATCGCATCATCTTTATAAGAATATATCATCATAGCCTGGAAAGGATAAAAATTCTGTCCTCCGGTCGTACCCCATGAACCACGGATTTTTAATTCATTCACATAGTTATTATCTGCCAACCATTTTTCATTATGCATATTCCAAGCCAACCCGACAGATCCGAAAGTTCCCCAGCGCTTAGAAGAGCCATAAACCGACGAACCATCACTTCGCACTGAAAAATCTGCCAAATAGCGATTATCATAGCTATAATTAAAGTTTCCGACAACGCCCATCAATCGGCTGATTTCATAATTCCCGTCAGGCTTGTCTCCATCTTGATATTCCACACCCATGCCAATATGGTCCATATTATCATTGGGGAAATTATAAGCAACTGTAGTAAACTCATCTGTTTTAGACTGAGTTACATTCCATACAAAAGTGGCATTCAATAAATGTTTATCCAAATTCTTCACATACGAAGCCATGACATTGGCATCATAAGAAAAATAATCGGTTACTTCTTTCGTATAGCTACCCTTCAAATCTTTATCATAAAATGAATTATGCCCAGAAGGCAAAAATTCATCACGAACGGTCATCTTTTTATTCAAAGAAATGGCACCCTTCAATTTCAAACCTTCTATAATATCCCATTCCACTGAAAAATTATCCGTAAAATCTTGATAAACTGATTCCAGTTTTGTTCCAAGCGTTGCATTGTACAAAGGATTCAACTCATAATCCACAACTTCATCCTCCTCTTCTTCCGGATCACCTGTTATATCTTCATCACTTGTTATCTCTTCATCATTTGTCTTGCCTCCTATTTCCAGTACTTGTTTTACATTCCCATTCTCATCGTATGGATACAAATAAGGATTCATATAAGTATATTCGGAAAAATCACCATACGGAGAATCTTCTTCCTTTACATTATTATATGTCAAATTGTTCATAAAACGCAAATTATTATATCGATATTGCAGTTTAATACCAATTCCTATATTTTGCCTTCCAGATTCTTTCATAACACCCGTTACTTTCTGATAACTTAAATCCATTCCATAACGTAAACGGGTATCTCCACCCTCCAACAATAAAGAATGTTTATGTCCGAAACCAACTGCATGAATAGGCTTTTTAATCCAATCGGTATTAACACCACTCGCCACTAACTTCAAACGCTCGTTATATTCTTCTGATAATTCCTCTATTTGTCCGACATTGTAATGCGAATACAACCCAGCTAAACGCTCATATTCCAACTTTTCAGATGCATTCATCAGATTATAATCACTCAAGTCTGCAAAATTAAAATCCCCGGAAAAAGTATACGAAACACGCAATTCACCCATTTCAGGAGCTTTTGTTTCTACGACAACGACACCGTTTGCAGCACGCGAACCATAAATTGCCGTGGCAGCAGCATCTTTCAAAATGGTAATACTCTCTACTCTGTTCGGATCCAAGTCAAATATTTTTTCCGCATCTACCTCAAAACCATCCAATATAAAAGTCGGCATATTGGGTGAATTTTCGTATGTAGACTCCAAATTTCCTGCACCATGAATCTGAAATTCAGGGATATGATTCGGATCGCTTCCTGCAGTAATGTTCTCAACTAATTTGAAAGAAGGATCTACAACAGAAAGAGAAGTCAAGATATTACCCGTAGAAATCTCACGCAACTTTTCGCCGGTAAAAGTAGTTGCAGCTCCTGTATAACTATCTTTCTTACGAGTAAAATATCCGGTTACCACTACTTCCTCTATCTCCTGGGCATCCGATTTCATCGCAACATTGACTATACTGCGCTCTCCAACAGCAATCTCCTGCGACTCCATTCCGACAAAAGAAAAAATCAAAGTCAGATTCTCAACTTCCGGGCATTCCAAAGAGTAATTTCCGTCGACATCAGTAGCTGTACCCAGCGTTGTCCCTGCGATGACTACAGTCACGCCGGGCAGGGGAGTGCCTTCTGTGTCAGTTACCTTGCCGGTCACCTTACGCATCTCTTGCTGGGGAGTAGCAGCCAACGGTTCAGCCTTGCGGATAATCACCGCATCATTCGTTTTCACGAAATCCAAACCTGTGCCTGCCAAACACTCTTCCAACACGGCATCCACATCCAAGTCCTTCACATCCAAATCAATCCCCTTCACTGAAGCCACATCCTCATCCGTGTACAAAAATGTCAGCTTTGTCTTCTCCTTCAACTCCCAAATCACTTCCTCCAAAGAAGCATTCCGCATTTTCAAAGTAATCGATTGTGCACTCGCTGTAGCAAACGACTGCACAAACAGACAGCATAAAAGCAATGTCGTCAATCTCATGCGCAATAACATTTTTTGCGACAATCCCCTCGGTAGAGGAGAACCATCATTCCGATCTTTTTTCATACATTTGTTAGAATTTTAATTTAACCTATTGTTATCTATGGGGACAGGAAAGACTCACACCGATACCTGTCCTTGTTTCATTTCTTCATAACTGTAACCACATTCCCTTTTCGCGAAAAACCGATTTTATTGGTTTCTTGAATAATATCCAAAATCTTGTCTATATGCTCATAACGTCCCAAATTGGCAGACAACCGGATATCCTTCACTGATTCCCCTATATAAAACACGTCCACCGAATACCACCGCGCCAACATAGTCATCACATCTTCCAACCGTTGGTTTTTAAAGACAAACATGCCTTCCACCCAACCGGTATACAACTGCACATCCACTTTCTTCACCTCCGCTTGCCGTGTCTGCACATCCAGCACATACTGCTGCGAAGGAATCAATGCCACCGGCTTGCTCCCAGCCCCGTAAGCACAAACTTCCACGCCCCCCTCCACCAGCGTCGCCTGCATGGTCTCATCCTCAGCATACGCCTTCACATCGAATTGCGTACCCGTCACCTCCACTTGCATCTGCGTGGTCTCCACAATAAAAGGCATCTCCGCATTCTTTGCCACCTCGAAGAATGCCTCCCCATCCAAATACACCCTCCGCTCCTTGCCGACAAACCGCACCGGATAACGCAATTCCGTCTCGCAATTCAAGCGCACGATTGTTCCGTCAGCCAACTCCACCGCATAATCCGCACCACCCGGCACACGCACCGTGTTATACACCGGCTCTTCCTCCATCACGCCTTCCACATCCGCCTCCCGGTAAGACAACCGCTTGCAACTGTCTGCCGCAATCCGCCTCCCGTCTTCTGTCTTAATATTCAGCGCATTCCCGCCAAGTTCAACCCGTTCTCCACTTGCCAATATCAATTCTGCTGTCCTTCGTCCAACCAAAGTTTCCGCCGCTGCCAACGTCTTTTCCTCCACCTCTACCCTATCCGCAAAAAACCAAACTGCCAACAACACCGCCACAGAAGCCGCCGCTGCCCCACACCAACGCCAAAGAGCACGCCCCCGTCCCCTCTTCGTACGCCCCGCAAAACGCCTGTACTCCTCCTCCACATCCATGCGGAAGGCATCTGCACGCCGCATGTAAGCCTCGCGATACAGCCTTATTTCCTCGAAAAGTGCCCGGTGTTCAGGCGTTTTTATCCACGCGCGGAACTCCTCCCCTGCCATCATCTCCGGATGCGCCAGGCAATAAACTGCAAATTCTATGTCATCGTTCCAATGTTCCATTTTCTATATCCTTTTCCTATAACACAGCTATCCCTCAAAAATGGGTGAGTGAAAAAGCAAAAAATTTCATGTAAAGGCAGAAAAAAATGCCCCTCAACAAGAACCAAGCAAAAAGAAAAGATATTTCAACCCGTTACCGGGGAAATTAAGACCGGCGGCGGGAGCGTGCACCGGTAAAGAAAAGCAGGAGCACGGAAGGGGGAAATTCGTCGCGGAGGATTTTCAAGCCGGCGGCAATATGCGTCTTCACGGTATTGACAGAGATGTCGAGAAGGTCGGCGATTTCCTTGTAGCGTTTGCCGTCGAGAAAGCAAAGGCGCATGACTTCGCTGCAACGACCGGGAAGGGTGTCGATACGTTTGATAATGTCGGCAATCAATTCCTCGTGGTTGTCGGCACGAGGGTCTTCGTACAGCTCGCCGCGCTGCATTTCGGCTGCTTCGTGGCGTTCGCGAACCCGGAGAT
Organism: uncultured Odoribacter sp.; assembly: GCA_944321145.1. Lineage (GTDB taxonomy): Bacteria > Bacteroidota > Bacteroidia > Bacteroidales > Marinifilaceae > Odoribacter. The sequence continues at coordinate 28,696 of CALUKF010000002.1, forward strand.
GGTCAATGTAATTGAGGGCATTGTTGCGGGTCAGGTTCATGAGGTAAGGATACATAGGACGGGTGAAGTCGACTTCGTGGCGATGCGTCCACACGGAAAGGAAAGCATCGTGCACAAGGTCTTTGGCAGCTTCTTCGTCATTGACGAAGGAGGCAGCATAAACACAAAGCGGTTTGAAGTACTGCCGGAAGCAGTCTTCAAACGCTTTGCGGATATTCCGGTTGTTCAATGATTCATCGTCCATCGGAAAGATTTTTAGGATATCGCATTTACCAATCCACGGGTTGCGCGTCGATTTGCTTCAAGAGCTCTTCGACGGCTTTTTCCAACTGAAGGTCACGCCCTTCAATGACTTTGTCGTAGTCATTACGCACCTTGAAATCTGGTTCCAACTGGGAATTTTCCAGATAGGTACCGTCCTGCGTACGATAGCCGATGACAGGAATGCCAAAGAACATGGAGGGGTCTTGGAGCGTCTCCCAATTCACGGAAGTCATGGTGCCGGGCACAGGCATGCCGACCACAGAGCCCAGCTGCATGTGCTGATAAACCCAAGGAGTGCCATGCGCATTCGAGTAATTCGCCTCGCAGACAATCATGATGGAAGGCTTGTTGTAGCGGCGGGAGGGCATGTCGCACGCCACGGTGCCGCGGATGACCTGTTCCAGGTATTTGTGCCCGCTGAAGAGGATTTCAATGTCCTCGTGGAGGCGGCCGCCGCCATTGTTGCGGGTGTCGATGACAATGCCGTCACGCAAATTGTATTTGCCCAAAATATCGGAATAAACATCGCGGAAACTGCCGTCGTCCATGCTGGCGATGTGCACGTAACCCAGCCGCCCGTTGGAAAGACGGTCTACTTCCTCGGCACGGGTCTTAATCCAACGCTTGTAAAGAAGTTGCTCCTGCCCGGCAACGGAAATGGGCTTAACGGTCTCTTCCCAGCGTTCTTTTGCCTGCGGGTCATAGAGCGAGAACAGGACAGTCTTACCCGCCTTGCCGTTGATGAGCGGGTAATAGTCCTCGCCCGCCTTGATGGGCATGCCATCCACCTTTTCGATAATCACGCCGGGAGCCACACGGGTCTCGCTGTTGTCAAAAGGACCATATTCGAGCACTTCCTCAATGCGCAGCCCATCGCCGGCATACGCCCAGTCAAAGAGCAGACCGAATTCAGGCGTGGCTTTCTTTGCCCCCACGCCCCGATAAGAAGCACCCGTATGGGAAACGTTCAATTCGCCAAGAATTTCACTGAGCATTTCGGCAAAGTCGTAGTTGTTGTTGATATGCGGGAGGAAAGGTTCATAGGCGCGCTTCAAGGCTTCGAGGTCTACGCCGTGGCAATCCTCGCGGTAGAAACGCTTTTCTTCCTGCGAAAACACATGGTCAAACATATAACGCCGTTCGGCTGCTTTGTCCAAATCCATTTTCAGCGTGAAAGACATGGGGGTGACATTCCCGCCGGGGAGAGCCATTTTGGAAGGATTGCCGCCCAAGATGTAGAGCGTCTTGCCGCTTTTGTCCAACTGGAGAGAAGCATAGCGAAGGTTCATCTTCTTGAACAAGCGCACGTTGCCCGTGCGGATTTCCTTGCTCCACAGGTCATAACCACCCTCGAAGGCAGAAAGGAAATAAAGGGTCTCGCCGTCGGGCGTCAGGACTGCCGATGCCAATCGCGAAGACATCGGGGTGAGGCGCACCACGCGGTCTTCCAAACGGTTGAGGTCGATTTCCACGGCTTTGGGAGACTCTTTTTCAGGTTCTTCCTTGGCATCCTTGTCCTTGGATTTCTTCTTTTCGTCAGCGGCTTCAGCCTCTTCCTTGCGCTGCATTTTCTCCTCCTCTTTCCTCAACTCCAATTCCTCCTTGGAAAGGAAGAATTTTTCCATCGTCTCGCCGTTCATGAAGGCAATGCACACATCATTGAGGCTGCCCCAAGAAGCGTGGGAACGCATGCCGTAACGGTCAGTGATGAAAAGGAGGGCATTGCCGCCCATCACCCAACGAGGAGAATGGTCAATGTAAGCGCTGTTGGTGACGTTATAGATTTTCCCGCCTTCCTTGGCAGAAACAATGCCCACGTCGCTATACGGGTCATGGCGGTTGGTGATGAGCGTGAGGGCAAACCAATTGCCGTCGGGCGACCATTCGTAAGAAAAGGAACCGCCCACGTCGTTGCCGTAATGCTGCGTGCCGTCGGTAATCTGGCGCACTTTGCCGCTCTTGAGGTTCAGGACTTTCAGCAAATGGCGGTTCTCGATGAATGCCACCTCCTTGCCGTCAGGTGAAAATGCCGGAGAGGTACGCTCCACATTGTCCTTGAAAAGCGGCTGCTCGTCAATAAGGGTCGCATGCGCAAAATCAATATCCTCAGGGCGCACGCGCGTGGCTTTGTAAAGGCTCCACACGCCGGTGCGGCAGCTGGAATAAACAAGCGTTTTGCCGTCGGGCGAAATGGCCACACCCTGCTCCGCTTCGGGAGTATGGGTAATTTGCTTTGCCGTGCCGTATTTCTCCGAAACAACGAACACTTCGCCCCGGTTAATCATGGCAATATCGTTGCCCTTCTCCGGCAAAGCATAATCCGACGCACCCCGGAGGGAAAGGGTGGTCAACTGCTCCTCGGGGAGGTCATTGATGATTTCCACTTTCACTTTCTGCGGCTTGCCGTCCGGCTTCAGCGTATAAATCTCGCCCTGATAACCGAAACAGAGCGTCCCGTCATTCGCCTGGGTAAGGAAACGCACGGGGTGGTTTTTGAAATTCGTAAGCGGCTTGGCATTTGCCAAATCACCAGCCACACCTTTATAAACATTGAAAGAACCGCCATTGCGCTCGCTCAGGAAAACAATGCCCCCATCAGGGGTGTAAATAGGCGAACGATCTTCACCGGGATTTTCAGTCAGGAGCGTATGGGTATTCTGCGCAGCGTCGTAATAAAAAATATCGCGCGCCACGGATGAGGTATGGTGCTTGCGCCATATATTCTCGCTGCCCGTCCGGTTCTCATAAATAAAAGATTTCCCGTCCTTGTCGAAGGAAAGATTGCATACGGGAGCTGCCAACACCAATTCCGGGCGGCCGCCTTCCACCGGTATGCGGTACAATTCGGTAATCCAAGCGTCAGGAAACATCGCGCTGCTCGCAGGGTCTTGGATGGTGGCAGAGAAATAAATCTGCCGGTCGTCCGGCGAAAAGCCCAAAAGGGTTTCCCGCGTCGAATGGGTGGTCACGCGCTGCGCCGCGCCTCCGGCAGACGCCACAGTGAAGATATCCATGCCGCCCTCGCGGTCAGAGATAAATGCCAATATCTTGCCGTCGTGCGACCAGACCGGAGACGATTCATAACTGTCCCCCGTAGTCAATTGCCGCGCCATACCGCCCCGGCTATCCACCACGTAAATATCTCCCTTATAAGCAAATGCAATCTCACTGCCGTCAGGAGAAATCGCGCAGTAACGCATCCACAAAGGGCTCGCGCCTGCCATCAGCGCATTGCCCAACAATAGAAATACTAATACAAATCTGTACATAACAATTACGATTCAAAATTCAGACGACAAATATAAGAAGTTTATGTACATTTTTGAAAAAGATTGCGGAATTTGAATGCCTGCGGACGAAAACAGCAAAAAATCATTTGGCATTGCGAAAAATTAGCTACCTTTGATGCCGTTAGGAGAGGGCGAAAACTATGGGATAGCCAACAAGAACAAACGGAAATGGAAAAAGATTTTATACAACGGCTGCAACAACGGGAAAACCGGGCTTATGTTGAGTTATACGACTGCTATTTCGAGCGGCTGCAACGCCTCGCTGCCAATTACGTGTTCGACACGGACACGGCAAAGGACATCGTGCAGTCTGCCCTCATCAACCTCTACGAGCATGTCGATACGCTGACGCCAGAGATGAATCTCGGCGCCTACCTCGCAGTGGCAGTGCGCAATGCTTGCCTCAATTACCTTCGCGACAGGCAAGTCGAAGACCGCCACAAAGTCCTCTATCTCCAAGCCTCCGAACAAGCGGACGCCCTCGATTGGCTCGACGACGAGGAACTCATCGCGAAAGTCAAGTCTACCATCGCCTCCCTCCCCGGGAAATACCGCGAAATCTGCGAATTGCGCTTCTACGAAAACCTCCGTTACAACGAGATTGCCGCCCGCCTGGACATCACCGAAGCCGCTGCCAAGGTGCAAGTCCACCGCGCCATCCAGAAAATCAAAGATGCCCTCGCCGGCAAGGACGGCAACCTCATCGGGCTCATCGTTTTCTACGAAATCTTCGACTGAAACGGCTGCCATCCCCTTGCCCGACGTCCGCTACTCCTTCTCCCACAACGCCAGGCTCACCGAATCCGACGCACGGGTGCCGCCGGCATTCTGCGCAAATCCATACGCTACCCAATGCCTGCCGTCCCCCTCTTGAACGAACGGGAACGTCGCTTCCCCGCTCTCCCCGCGCCTGCCCAACTCTTCGAGCATAACCTCCCTTTTGTCAATATCGACAACAATCCCGAAAAGGCGGTCGTCCCCCAGGCAATTGGGTCTGTCCGCCTGCCGTTCCCAGCGGAATGTCACCGTCCGTTGCTCCCAATCCACCTCCGCCGTCATCAAAGGCGCATGCAACGGTCCTCCCGCAAAGCGGAGGTCAAGCCAATCTGCCGGCTCTGCCAATCCGCGCCCCACGCCCTCCCGCATGAGGTTGGCTTGCACGAAACGGTTCCATGCCGTCTTCCGCGACGTGGTGCAAAAGCCCACTGTCGAGAGGGCAATGGCATACCCGCAAATCTTTTTCAGCGTCCGCATCCGGTCGCGGTGCTTGAGCTGCGGTTCCGACTTTTTGTCCTTACGCTGCAACGGATTCTGCCGCAACACCTGTTTCCCGCCCGCCTCGTATGTCGTGATATTGCCGACGGACTTCCTCATCCTCTGAAATATAACCGATTCAAAAATAGCCATAATCAATCCATTAATGGTTTCTCAATCCGAAAATAAACACCCGGCGAATACTTTCCGCCCTCCGCCGCTCCGAAAAACACGTACACATGCGCCGTCTGCCATTCCCCTTCCGGCAACACCACGCAGCCCTGCCCATCCTGCCGCCGCCCCGTCCGTTCCTCCGGCATCAGCACCCGGTACGGCTCATCGTCCGTAATCACCGCCGCCAGCATGCGGTCGTCCCCGCGCGCCGTCTCGCCGCTCGTATTATCCACCCAGGCAAAACCGAGCCGCCTGTCCGCCATATCCGTCACCGCCAATTCATTCGACAACTGCAAACTGCCGCCCGCCAGCGTCAGCAACCCGTAATCCACATAATCCTCCTCCCCGAACGCATTCATATTCTTGCTCAGGAAAAGATTATACCCGGAACGCGCCCCCACCTCGCGGCTCCATGCCGCAAACACCTCCCGCAACTCACACTCCTTCACAAAGCGGTGCATCACCATCGCCCCAGCCATTTTCGACTGTTGTCGCACCTGTTTTTCCGTCGCGGCGCCTTCCCGCCGCCGCGGGCGCCGCCGCAAATACGTTTTCCCGCCTACCCGGTACAACACGAAATTTCCCAACTTTCCGGAAACTCCGCCTTCAACTCCAAAATCAATTTCTGCCATAACAATCTCATTTAACCCGCCTTACCCTCTCATCCTCCCCGCTTGGACAAGGCTTGGGATAAGAGTATCGGCTGATATATTTCTCAGGTAGCTAAGATATATTATTTTCCTTCAAAATACAAATATTCCTCGAATTTTTTTCGATTCTAATCGAACGAGAATCGAAGGATAATCGAACAACGAACGAAGATAGAAGCTATCACGTAACTATGGCGTATATCTGGCATAACTGGAATTCCAAGCCTTGTCCAAGCGGGGAGCAAGTGTTGAGCAAAAGCCGGGCAGGAAACGTTCCAACGAATACCAAGCCATGACAAGCCCCCAAACACCCCGTTTTCCACCCTAGCTAATGGTGGTTTCTGTGGATATTTTGCGGCTTTCCTTTTTGCCATGACAATCACAATGAGGTAGTTGTATTTTTTAACAGAAAAAAGTGGCGGGATTTTGTAACTTTTTCCTCGGCTTGGTGTCAGTTAGGTGTAAATATTTAATGTGATAATGATGATTGATTGGTGGATTATAGAGAAAAGTATAGAAGACCGGCTGGCAGCGGAAGATGAAAAACGATTGCAGGCTTGGCTGAAGGAATCGCCTGAGCATGCACGCTTTTATGAGCGGGTCAAGCAAGCCCGGGAACAAGGATTGCCGGCGGGGAATTTTATCCAATGGCGGGAAATGTTTATCCGGGAATTGGAAACGCGGAAACGCCGGAGAACCGTGCGAAGGCTGCGGACATGGGGCGGGGTGGCTGCCGTGATTGTACTGGGCATTGCCGGCGGCTGGTGGGCTTGGCAGATGCAAACATCCCAACAGACTGCAAAGCCAGTGCATGTGGCATATCAACAACCCGACCGCAACCGGGTACATATCATTACAGCAGCAGGCGAAGTAATGAATCTGTCGTCTTCGACATTAAAGGATACAATAGAAATTGACGGGCAAGCCGTCTTGTGGGACAAAAAAGGGCTTGTGTATCGCAAAGATACTTGTGCCGGGGATACTTCAACCCTGAAGATGAATGAAATTTATATCCCGCGCGGAGCAGAATTTCAATTAACACTGGCAGATGGAAGCCGCATTTTCCTAAATTCAGACACCCGGCTACGCTATCCGTCACAATTTCGAGGCAGTCAGCGGATTGTTGAATTGAGCGGAGAAGCCTTTTTCGATATCAACCGCAAGGAGGATATGCCTTTTGTTGTCCAAGTAAACGGAATGGAGGTTACGGTACTAGGTACGGAATTTAACATGAATACCCGGAAACCGGAAAAAATACAGACAACACTGGTTAATGGAAAGGTTGAAGTGAACTTTGAGGGAAAAACGCCGGTGGTATTACACCCGGGTGAAATGGCTTCAGCAAATACAGCCAGCGGTGAAATAAAGGCAGCCAAAGTGAATGTGCAAAGATACATTGCCTGGCGTTACGGCAATTTCTCTTTTGAAGAAGCCACGATGGAAGAAATCATGGGAGAACTATCCTTGTGGTATGACGTAGAGGTTCAGTTTGCCGATGAGCGCTTGAAGCAAGAACGCTTCAGCGGCTATTTGCCAAGGAGCAAATCCGTCAACGACATTTTAAACAAAATAGAGCAGACAAACTATGTACATTTTTACGTTACAGGAAATCGAATTATTGTTGGATATTGATTGAAAACCGGAAGGAATGGCGTTTCCTCCCGGTCGAAGATCAAAACTAAATAATAAGGTGTGAGTTATTTTTTTAGTATCAATCAAAAAACAAATGTATGAAAAAAGATCGAATTATCCGATGCTTAGGCATACCTTGGCATCAAAAAATCGGAAAAGTGATGAAATTACTAGCTTTAATTTTGACTTGCAGTTGTTTGACCCTATCGGCAGAGACCATGGCGCAACAGCAACGTGTGACCTTGAACCTAAAGGATTGCAGCGCGAAGGATTTGTTTTATGAAATCCAACGCCAAACAGATTTGTACTTTGTGTACAACCTGCGGAACTTCGAAAACGTAGGCACTTTCAATGTGCAGGCGGAAAACGAAGAGGTAGACAAAGTGCTGGAACGGGTGTTTCAGGATGCTAATGTGGAGTTCCTCTTTGAAGACAATACGGTGATTGTCCGCCCGACTGTTCAACAACAACAACCTGAAGAAAAAAAATTAACAGGTATCGTAAAAGATGAAGATGGTTTACCATTACCAGGTGTAACAGTGCTTATCAAAGGTACAACTGTCGGGACTGCGACAGATGTTGACGGAGGTTTTACTCTGCGAGTACCAGACATGCCCGATCTTACGTTGATATTCTCCTTTGTGGGCATGGAAACACAAGAAGTAAAAGTAGGCGAACAGACAAATCTGAATGTAATTATGGCTTTGGCAAGGGAAAGTTTGGATGAAGTAGTGGTGACTGGTATCTTCGAGCGCAAAGCGGAAAGTTTTACAGGTGCTTCAGTATCTATGAGTTCAGAAGACCTGAAGTCTGTCGGAAATTCCAATGTTTTTCAAAGTTTGAAAAGTCTTGATCCTTCTTTGATGATTTTTGATAATATGCAATTCGGCTCTGACCCGAACCAGAATCCGGAAATGAGATTACGTGGAGCTTCTTCTATGGATTTTTCAACGGATGACATTGATATTAAAGGAACTTACGCCAATGATCCGAATGCACCACTTTTCATTTTGGATGGTTTTGAAGCATCGGTTCAAAAAATCATGGACTTGGACATGGATAGAATCGCTAGTCTGACCATCTTGAAAGATGCTTCAGCGAAAGCTATTTATGGTTCAAGAGCTGCTAATGGTGTAATCGTTATCGAAACAAAACGGTCAACCACAGGAGACTTGCGTGTAACTTATACTGGCAGCTTAAACATTGAAGCTCCAGATTTAAGTTCTTATAACCTAACCAATGCTGCCCAAAAATTAGAGTTAGAGAAAGATTTCGGTTTATATGATGCTGATTGGATATTAGATGATGTCAAATTAAAACAGCAATATTTCCAAAAATACAAAGCTGTTGTTGCAGGGGTTGATACCGATTGGCTTTCCAAACCATTACGTACTGGGATGGGACAAAAGCATGCTTTGTCCATTGAATTAGGAAGTCAAGATTTACAGTTAATGTTAGATTTTTCATACAATCATATCGCCGGTGTCATGAAAGGTTCATCACGTGATACATACGATGGTGCCATTCAAGTATCTTACCGCCATAAAAAGTTCAATTTTAGAAATATACTGAATGTCGTTTCTAATGTAGCGAAAGATTCGCCTTATGGCGCGTTTAGTGAATATGCTTTAATGAATCCATACTATTCGCCTTATGATGAAAATGGGTTGATTGTTAAAAATGCAGCACTTTCTGTAGACGGATTGGAATTAGATGACGAAGAATTTGTTGCTAACCCATTATATAATGCGACATTAAATACCAAAATTGAAGAACGTTACTTAGATGTAACCAACAATTTGTATGTGGAATGGAGCATCTTGGAAGGATTAAGAGCCACTTTGCGTTTTGGAATTACTGAAAAGAAAAATAGCGCAGACGAATTTTATCCTTCCAATCATTTGAAGTTTAATAATTATGCCGAGGAAGATTTCTTTAGAAAAGGTTCCTATCAAGTCAATAACGGACATTTGAAGAAACTGTCCGGAGACTTAAACGTTCGTTACTCCACAGCAATTAAAGAAAGACATTATTTATTTGCCAACGTCGGACTCAACCTATCAGATGAAACTTATGAGGAGGTCGTACATAAAGCAGAAGGCTTCCCGAACGACCGTATGTCTGATATTATTTTTGCCCGTCAATATTTGGAAGAGTCCAAACCGGATGGAAAAGAATCCACGATACATGATATCGGCGTATTAGGCGTATTCAACTATACTTACGACAACAAGTATCTGTTGGATTTGTCTCTGCGTGGCAATGCTTCTTCCCAATTTGGAGAAAGCAGCCGTTGGGGAACATTCTGGAGCGTGGGGCTTGGTTGGAATATTCACAAAGAATCATTCATGAACCAAGAACTTTTTGATAATTTGAAATTACGTGGTTCTGTTGGATATACAGGTAGCCAAAGTCAAGATGCTTATGCAGCGATGGCAACTTACATTTACCGTTTAGACCGAACCTATGCCGGATTTTTAGGAGGCTATTTAAAAGGAATGAAAAACGATGATTTACAATGGCAGAAAAAAATGGACTATAATGTAGGTATCGACATGAATATCAAAAGACGAGTTTCTGTCACATTTGACCTATATAAATCTGTTACTGAAAACATGTTGATTGATTTGACTTTGCCGCCTTCTACTGGTTTTTCAACGATGCGTGAAAATGTCGGAAGTGTTATCAACACAGGTTTTGATTTAAGAACATCTTTCACTTTGCTGCAAAACATCAAGGAACGGTCTTACCTAACCTTAACAGCTAACATTTCGCGAAACAAAAACCGCTTGGATAAACTATCAGACGCTATGCAAGTTTATAATGAGAGCCAAATGGCTATTGCAGCAGAAAACACCAATAGCAGTCCAGTCCAAATGTATTACGATGGTGTATCCATGGATGCCATTTGGGGTATGAAATCATTGGGTATTGACCCTCGAAATGGACGCGAAATTTATTTGACAAAAGACGGCACACCAACCTACACATATAGTGGCGGAGAACAAGTTGTGCTAGGAGATGAAATGCCCAAATTCCAAGGAACAGCAGGACTTAGTTTTGAATGGAAGGGAATCGGCGGAAACTTGTCTTTCATTTTCCAATATGGAGCCCAAATGTATAACCAGACTTTAATTGACAAAGTGGAGAATGCAGATTTAAATCAAAATGTAGACATCCGTCTATATGATGGCGTATGGAGACCCGGAGACGAAGGAAAAGTAAGACCTTACAAACAACTCGGCGAAGTTTGGATTTCAGAAACCCAAGAATATGAGCAATTGAAAACAAACCCAACCTCCAGATTCGTACAAGACCGAAATGAATTAACTTTATCGAATCTAAGTTTGTATTATGATTTTTATCGATGCAAATTTTTAGATAAATGCGGCATGGAACGGATGAAGTTGTCCTTTTACATGAATGATTTGTTTACCTTATCCTCCATTGACATAGAAAGAGGCACTTCCTATCCGTTTGCACGAAACTTTAGTTTTTCTCTATCAGTAACCTTTAAATGAGTGTGATATGAAAAAGAAAATTAATTATTTGCTTATTGCGTTATTCACTCTTTCAGCTTGCTCTGATTGGTTAGATGTTGAGCCAAAATCAGAGATAAAATTGGATGTCATGTTTGAAACCGAGCAGGGATTTAAAGATGCGTTAACTGGTTGTTACATGTTGCTGTCTGATGACCAATTATATGGAGCAACGCTGACTTGCACCTTTTTAGATGCATTAGGCCAACAGTATGCATTATTAGGCTCTACAAGCAGTCCTTATTATAATGCTACCCGATATATTTATTCCAGCTATGAAAGCACTATTAGCGGGATTTGGAGCAAAATGTATAATGCCATTGCCAACATAAACGCCTTGATTGAAGGCTTAGAAGAAAATCAAGAAGTTTTACATCCAAGCATTTACGCCATGACTAAAGCGGAGGCTTACTCTTTACGGGCTTTTGTTTATTTGGATCTAGTACGTTTGTTCACTTGGGGCAATTTGCCAGAACGAAGCGACAAATTGGAAATGTTATCTATACCTTACGTGAAAGTTTATGACAAATATATTGTTCCCCAAGAAACCTTAGGCAATGTATTGCAATATATCCATGATGATTTAGAGACTGCTATAGAATTGTTCAATATTTATGATCCGGATAGCAATACGGGAGAACGTCCTGAAGGATATGAATTGCCCAATGACGATTTGTTTTATGATAAAACAGTCCGCCCCTACCGCATGAACCTGAAAGCAGCGTTAGCAACCCGAATGCGCTTGAACATGTGGGAAGGTAATTATGACAATGCTTTAACAGATGCGCAAACTTTAATAGATAATTATGATCCAACTTGGAACAATACTTTAGACATGAGTGAAACAGAAAGGGATTTAGCATTTTCCAAGGAGATGTTATTTGGAGTGGAAACTTTTGAACGGTTTGAAAATACAGTAAAAACCTATTTCAAATTGACCACGTCTGATGATTTAAATATGAATTATTCTGCATTCTATCTTCCGGAATCCAGAGTGAATGAAATTTATGAAGTTGCAGGAGGCATTGGGTCTGCCGATTGGCGTTATGCCCGATTGTGGGAAAAATCTTCAGGAAATTACTGCTTTCTAAAATTTTGGGAGTATGAAGACATGTTGTATACCAACAATATGCCTTTGCTTAAATGGCCTGAAATCTATTATACGGCAGCCGAATGCTTGATCCGAAAAGGAGGTGCTGAAAACAAGGAAAAAGCCATTGACTATTTAAATACAGTGAGACATAACCGCAATATTCCAAGCACAAATGATTTGCCTTATACATTATCAACGGACGAGGTCAATAATGAAATTTACAAAGAATGGTGCAAAGAATATATTGGTGACGGACAAATGTTCTATTATTATAAGCGATTAGGATATGCATTCATCCCCAATGGTCCCGCTGTTGACTACAATGATCAAGTCTATGTATTGCCGATGCCTCAAACGGAAGTTGATTTTGGCAGTCGAGTTGAATTAGTTGAAGATTAAAATTTATAACTATGAAAGCACAAATATACATATTCATTTTTGCTTTGGCATCTTTATTGAGTTGCCAAAAATCGGATATCATGCTTTATGAACAAAATCCCGGAGTCTATTTTGAGGCTTCTTCCTATAGCTACAGTTTTTTGGAAGATCCAGAGGCTAATTCAAAGGTAATTGCATTAACAGTCGACATAACAGGTTCACAAGTAGATTACGACCGAGAATTTATTGTAACACGCCCTGCAGTCGATACAATTACTACGGCGGAAGATGACCAGTATGTAATTGGAAAAGGAATTGTAAAAGCCAATGAATACAATGGTTTGGTTGAGGTAGAAATTTTCCGGGATGAACGTTTGGATGATTCTATTTATGTTTTGGCATTGGAAATTTTACCCAATGAAGACTTCCCAGAAGTCCGGCTGAATAAAAAAATCATGCAAGTCTCTTTTACAAACAAAGTTATTCAACCTGCTAATTGGAGTTGGTTGCGCTGGTATTTTGGCACGCCATTTTCAACACGCTGGTGGAAATTCATTTGTGAAGCGACAGGAAGGACTTCGCTACCTTACTATCCAACCAATGCCGATACGGAAACATGGTGGATGTCTGTGGGGGAAGTGCAGGCTTATCAAACAATTGTTCGTTTAGCTTTAGAAGAATATAATGCAGCTCATCCGGATGCCCCTTTAACACATGATGACGGAGAATATGCAGGACAAATTATTGAAATGCCTAGTTGATAACGAATTAAAAGACTTTATTATGAAAAAATGGATATTTATCATCATTATGCAAATATGCTGCTTCGCCTGTTTTGAGGATGACAGCAACTTAGAAATTAAAACGCTAAATCCTATTAGGATTGAAAATATAGCGCCAGGAGAGTATTATTATTCCTGTTATATGGGCGATACATTAGAAATCAAGCCACTAGTTTTTTGCGAAGGAGTACCGGACTCTAAACTTTCTTTTGAGTGGAAAATGTACGGAGGAACCATAGCCCCGACAGTGCTTGATTCTACAATGTATCTTTCAGCCAAGATTACAGCACCTCCTTATGCATCAGGCTACAATTTAGTATTTACAATAACTGACGAGACTACCGGTATTTCTCGTTTAGAAACTTTTACTGTTACTGTATTAAGTCCTTATGGCACCGGATTAATTGTAGCGGATACAAAAGATGGAGCAAATAGCGACTTGTCCTTAATTCGTAGCAAAGAATTCACCTCTGATATATCCAATTCAGATGATTCGCGCAAAATATTTAAAGATTTGTGGTCGCAAAACAATGGAACAGAACTTCCAGGTTTAGTTTTGGATGCGTTTACATCTACTTATGGAACCAACCGTTCTTTAACTGTTATGACTACAGAAAAATTATTCAGAGCAGACCAAAATGACTATGTCAACATCCCATCAGAAGAAGATGAAAATATGTTTATGGTAGTTCCTCCCAATATTGGTCATGGCTATGAGTATGGCGGATTTGTAGAATATCGTTCTACTTCTGATGAGTTCATGAATGCAAATGGGTTAGTGGCCAATCGTGGTGTTCAAAATAGCAATAGGAAATATAATTACATATTGTATCCGCCAGGTGTACGAAATTATAATGTTACATTAATGTATGCACCAACTAATTCCTATGCTGATGTGTATTTATATGATGATTTAAATAAATGCATGATGTTTGGTAGTTTTCAAGGTCTTTGGTGCGGACAAAATATTGCGGGGGCACCATTTGATGTAACTAACTTAAAAGATTATGAACCATTCTTTTTAGGAGAGGTAGCATCAGGCATAGCTTTGTTAGCTAAAGAAAAATCCACAGGAAATTTTAAAGGGCTAGTTATGAACAAAGTAAGTTTCGGCGCACCTAATAGCAATTATCCCAAGAGCATATTTGATTTTACTTCGGCAACTGATATTGAAAACGCAAAATTCTTTGAACTGAACGTTTTAGAAGATGTGCTTTATTATGCGACAGAAAATAAGCTGTATAGCACCTCAACTGTAAATATAAATTCTACTGTGCAATGGACTGCTCCAATCGGAGAAAAAATCACAGGAATTAAGATTTATGATGCAGAGGGAGGCAACGTTGCTTATGGCAATGAACAAGGAAAGAGGACTACCATGAGTTCCCCCAACAGATTAATGCTTATTTCTACGTACAACGAAGGGACTCAAGAAGGAAGGTTAATCTGCATTCCAATTGTCACGTTACATGCCGGAATATTAGAGCAGGATTCAAGATGGCATGTACAATTTACAGGATTTGGTAAAATATTGGGAGTTTACAAACAAAATTAATAGGAGGTTATTGTTATGGCACTAAAAAGAATAATGATGCTGTCGTTACTATTAGTAACAACATTAATAGCTTGTAATGATGACGATAATGGCAGTGAAAGCAGCCTTTATAATAGTGGAAGCAACAGCCGGGTCAAACGAATCATCGGGGAAAATGACCACTGGGGAAAATATGAATTGCAATTTAACTATCGGGCAGACGGACGCTTGGATCATGTATGGCGATTTTCTGATGATGAACGACGGGATACCTTAGGACGCTTTGCAGTAGAATATGATGTCAATTATTACAAGTTTGAAATCATTGACTATGTATTAAACATAGATCCAGATTCTGTATCTATCCTGAAAGAACTATATCCTACTTCTTGGGAAGACACTTTATGCGAAAGAAGAAGAGAACAAACATTATATTCGACAGAATTAAGTGAAGGGAAATTGATAACAAATACTTATCAAGAACGCAGAGGAAATAGCGAAGGGACTTTGTTCAATCCTATTTATATGAATATTTCCTCACAAACCTTAATGGTCGAAAATAACAAAAACGGAAGACCTCTTGTAATTCGCTGTTATGAAGACATATATGGCAGAGGATCTGAAAATACCCTTTATAACCGTACTGTCTTGAAGTATGAATTTGAATACAATGGAGATGAATTAATTTCAGTCACTCAATATATTCCGGATTCATATAGCGAAACCAGTTGGACAAAATATGGAGAATTTTCTTGCAGTAATTATTCTGGCATCCTAACTGGTGTAGACAGTGATAAGTATAAAATGCGCCGCAATTCCAAACAAGCAGTTGTTGCCCTACCGGGTGAAAACACTACTTATACTTTAAACGACGAAGGGTTAGCTATTAAAATGGAATCGACAACAGGAGAAACCGCTGTCATAGAATATGAAGCTGGCAGTGGAAATTTTTCAGAATTGTATGCAACGCCTCTAGACAGGGCATTAGGAAAAGTTTGGGTTAAATAATTAAATTATACGATATGAACAAATTATGGATATTAATCATCGCTATTCTGCCTTTTTTTGTGGCTTGTTCCGATGACGACGAAAAAGAAGCATTAAGCAATTTGCCAGATAATGACATGAATATTTCTGTGCCAGATGGCAATGGGGAAGACTGGTATGCCGGCATGCCTTATCAACCTTACCCTGGAATGCCTGAGGTATCTCAAGGCGTAGAAGTAAATGTCATCACAGTTGACTCTGCCGTTTATGGTGACTGCATATTAACTGTATTACAGAATGATGCATGGCCATGGACGCTTTCTGACGAAGATAATGCGAATCTGGAACAATTATTCTTTCCTGTACATACCGATATAAAATACCATATAACAGAAGATTATCAAAATTTCAATCCGGAGAAGCAGCCTTGCGATATTATAAATATCGGCTGGTGTGTATACGGCTTAGATGAAGCCAAAACAAATTTAAAGCAATTGGAAAATAAAGAAAAGTTCCCCACTTTCCCCTTGATTGTAATGGCAGGAGGTGATATGTCCAATTCCTTTACACAGGAAATATGGGATTTGTGTATAGAATTGGGGGGCTTAGACTATGAAGATGATGTTGCACCTTACTTTGGCTGGGATCCAGACATATCGTTATCACAAGAACAGATGCCTTATTATTATCCAGGCAATGTTTGGGCTGCTTATATCACCCAAAACCTAGATGAGAATGATCATAAAGAAGATTTAATCGTTGTAGGTCGTGATGATGCAACCGGCAATCGTCCAGGGCCTATTTTATGCGAACGGTGGATTTGTACTTACGGGGGATTTGATATATTGGATGTAGAAATGAGTGGTTCCCGATATGGAAGTGCATACGTTGCTAAAATCGCCGCTGAAATTAAACGCCGTGCGCCTCATTATACCAACGAGGACATTGCACAATTGATTTTCTCTACCGCAGAGGATTTAGGCAATCCCGGTTGTGATGAAGTGTATGGTTGGGGGCGGCTGAATCCTGTTGCTATTTGGAATGAATTGTCAAATAGAGGCTATTAATAGGAAAGTATGCAGGGCAATATCTACTCTAAACAAGTGTTTTTAGCCCTGCATACTAAAACTGATTATTGATTCAAGTAAATTTCTCACTATTAAAATCAAACATATTATGAAAAACATTTATTTAATCATAACTATATTGTTTGCAATATTAGCAGATGCATGTGCAAATTCAGACGAAAACCATAGTTTTCAAAATGGGAAAAAACTTTCTTTTGTAGATGACGAGTTATTACTAAATGACATGGAAAAGGAAACACAATTCATAGACTCTGCCATACGTATTGCAAAAATGTTTCCTACAAAATCCGCATCAGAGGGAGAATCAAATGCTTTGCCTTTAAATAGCAGGGAGCAAGCCATTAAATTCTTTAAATATCTCAATACGGCAGTTGCCAGCAATGGGGAATTGCGTTTTGTATTTTGGGACAAATCATCTAATCGAATTGTTGATTTATCCATGCGAGAAAAAGACTTGTCCATTTTTATCAAATTAAATCAGGAGGAATTCAGAAACAAATTGAAGAATGGGGACATAGACTTCAAATTGCTTAAAAACCACAAAGAGATTTATGGGCAACCGGAAAGAGTATCGTCAATCAATAAAAACAAACAACCAGATTCACTGTTAATAACAAAATCAAACGATGGAGATGATGAAGATTTAGTCCCCACAGATACAATGTTTGAAAAACATTTTTTTGAGGCAACTGGCATTGGTCCCGTGCTTGGTGGGGCAACAGAATTATGTACTCAATTGTTGTGGTATAAAAAAGTAGCATATCCTGGATTTATTTTAAAAAATCCTTACCCTGGCATAGAGGAACATTACACTTTTTTCACTCAAAATTATTTCGGAACTTTTTATCCATCGGCAGATGGATTTTCTTATCAAGAATCGTCTAAAAAGATAGTTGGACATATTATGGGACGTTATACTATTGAAGCTGAATTTGCAGGGATAAAAGCAGGCACAAATTTCAAAATTGAAGCTAAAATGGAGGTAGATATGGACAACAATGTAACGTATAAAGCTTCCTCATCATTCTTTTAATGCAATGGCATTTTTATAAAAATAAATAAGGAAAGACTAGAAATACTCCCTCGTATTATTTTGTAAGTAACTAATTTATTAAAAAGTTGATTATGTCGAGATTATTATATGTTATTTGTTTATTGTGCATTTTGACTAATGCAAAAGCCCAAGACAGAGAAATCAAGTTTGAAAACAGCAGTTTCCAAGAAGCTTTAAATAAAGCGAAAGAGGCAGACAAACTATTGTTTGTAGATTGCTACACTTCATGGTGCGGACCTTGTAAAATGCTTGCACGCGATGTGTTTACAAACAATGAAGTTGCAGATTACTTCAATGAACATTTTGTATCATTAAAAATAGATTGTGAAAAAGGAGAGGGACCTAAGATTCGTGAGAAATTTGGAGTAGTTTCTTATCCTACAATGCTGTTTCTGAAAGGAAATGGGAAATTAGTTGCCAAAGTAACTGGAGCAAGCAAGCCGTCAACATTCTTGAAGAAAGTAAAAGAAGCATTAAATCCAAAAACTTCTTTGTTCGCTAAAGAACAGCGTTATCAAGCAGGAGAACGAGACGAAGCTTTTTTGATTGACTTAATTAATTCATACATGGATATCCGCGAATTCCCAAAAGCAGGAAAAATTTCCAAGGAATTATTAACCTCTATGAATGAGAATAAATTGATAACAAAAGAAATGTGGCCTATTATTAGTTTTTATTACGTATCACCTTATGGTTCAGAATGGTGGAATTTCATATTGCAACATGCCGATGAGTATGAAAAACTTGTTGGAAAAGATGCCATATCACGAATGATAGGAGAAAGATTACACCCATACTTATTTCGTTATGCAGTAGCATCAGAAAAAGCTGAGAACAAACAAATATTCAATGAGGTTAAAAAACTGATTACAGAATACCAACCTTCGCAGCAAAAAACGTTAGAGCAATTTATTGAATTAGGGGAAAGTGCCAGTTTCGATTCATTTAACCATTATTTTAAGACTATACAAAAAGTATTACCTGAATTGGATATGGCTGAACACTACCGATTTTGGGCAAATGCTTTTCAATATTTATACGATAATTCAAATAATAGGCAAAAAAAAGAACTGCTTACCCTATTAAAAGATTCACAAGCAAAAAGCAATGATTACATGAAGCAACTTTATATAGACAAATTCAACCTCTAAGACATGAAAGGAATATTATTTTTAGTTCTGCTATCCCTATGTACAAACAGCTATGCAACAGCCCAACCCAAAATATGGAATGAAACAGAAGAACAAAAACAAGAACGCATGGCGTGGTGGACGCATGACCGTTTCGGCATGTTCATCCATTGGGGATTGTATTCCTCCTTGGCTCGCCACGAATGGGTAATGCGTTATGAGAAAATCGCTCCGGAAGAGTACGAAAAATACATGGCTTTCTTCGAGCCGGACTTATACAACCCGAAAGAGTGGGCACGGATGGCAAAAGAAGCAGGAATGAAGTATGCGGTGATCACAACAAAACACCATGAAGGTTTTTGCATGTTCGAAACAAAATATACAGATTACCAGTCGATAAATGCGCCCCTTTGCCGCAAGGATTTGATTCGGGAATGGGTGGATGCTTTTCGCGCGGAGGGATTAAAAATAGGTTTTTATTACAGCCTGCTGGACTGGCACCATCCTGATTTCACCATTGACCGTTTGCACCCGATAGCGCCGAAAGATACTGCAGAATATGCCAAACTGAACAAGGGCAGGGATATGGATAAATATCGCCAATACGTGAAAAACCAAGTGACGGAATTGTTAACCAACTACGGGAAAATAGATTTGATTTGGTTGGATTATTCTTACCCGACAGGAGATTATGGGAAAGGACGCAAGGATTGGGATTCAGAAGGTTTGGTGAAATTAGTGCGAAAATTGCAACCGGAAATTATCATCAATGACCGGGCAGACCTTTTGGATGTCGAAGGAGGCTGGGATTTCTCCACTCCGGAACAATACAAAGTAACGAAATGGCCGGAGCGCGACGGGAAACGCATTCCTTGGGAAACTTGCCAAACATTTTCCGGTTCTTGGGGATACTACCGGGATGAAACGACCTGGAAAAGCACGCGGCAATTGCTGGTGTTGCTCATCGAATCGGTAAGCAAAGGCGGCAATTTGTTACTAAATGTAGGTCCGACAGCACGGGGCACTTTTGACAACCGGGCACAGGAACGCCTGGAAGCCATTGGGAAATGGATGGCAGTAAACAGCCCGTCTATCTATGGCTGCACGGAAGCCCCTGATAGTTTTCAAGCCCCTGAAAATACGGTACTGACCTATAATCCGACAACAAAACGCTTGTATATTCATTTATTAGATTATCCTTTAGACAGAATTTTGTTGAAAGGCTATGCCGGAAAAGTGAAGCATGCACAATTCCTTCACGACCGTTCGGAATTGAAATTCGGCGATGCACCTTTCAGCATCACATACCAAGAAGATTTGCAGAAAGAAGACATCTTATTGGAATTACCGACCATCAAACCGGATGTAGAGATTCCCGTCATCGAATTGATATTGGAATAACCTATGTAAGTTCAATATTTATTCAAAACAAAATGAGTTACCTGTCATTGATAGATTCAATATTAATGACAGGCTTCTTTTCAAAAATAGCATGAGACCAGATATGCTAAGAATTGTAGTACATAAATGCAATATAAGAAGATTATTCATCTATCTATAAGAATTCTGCCTCTTCTGCAATCTGACCAAATTAAGCAGTGATATTTTCAAAGTCTTGATTTAATTAATCATGATCTGATTTTTGCAAAGGCAGAAAAAATTTGGGCTAGCTCTTCGTCCGATTTTTATAGAAAAAGATATTATCCCAGCTAACCAACATGCAATTCAAACGCTTTGAAAACTTTGGTATAAGAATGTAATCCTTCTTCTTTCATTTCTCTTTCAAGGCAGACCTTTGCCCTTTCTATAGCTTGTTCCAAACGGCCTTCTTCAAGCAAGCGTTTCACCCAACCAGAATCTTGAACATGCTTCTCGCTCTTGAGCAGCTGCTTCAAGCGCTTATCAAAATTTTTAAAATACGGCTTGATATATGGAGCCAGTACAGCCGACACTTCCCGATAATCTTTCAGCAGCCCCTCGTAGTCGGCAAAGTGCAGCAATAACCAGAACTCAAACGACGGCATGCTTTCGCATAATACCACTTGACCACTCCCAATTTCTGAGATTAAAGAAGCTACGAAAGCCTTGTGTTTATCCTGTAGCCCCTCTTTTACCACTGTGTCCATATCAAACACACAAAAAATTTTAGCATCCGCGTTCTTTGATAATATTTCCTCAATTCTCCGCGGGAAGACCTCAGTATAAGCAGACTCATCGCCAAAATATTCAGGGCGAATGTTAAACTTGTACTTGCTCGATAAAGCATTTACATGGATGAAATAATATCTTTCTGTATTTTTTCCTCCACTCACGACAAAAGGAGCTAAAGGAAGCATATCTCTTGTTTCATTGCCTACATCTCCTTTTTCGGCAACCGGTGTAAAATAATGCGCCTGCTTGGGGGCTTTCAATTCTCTATTTTCCATCACCCATTGTCGCTCCAAAACGTTTATTGCGATATGCCTCACGGATAGATGAAATGCGATTTATGCCTCTAAAATCGGTCAATTTATACAGGTCAGTCGCGCCAGCCTTATCCTTCTCTGTAAACCAAATGGAATCCTTGCGAATCAAATCACCCACCAAATCCAGAAGTCCATCGTTATGAGTCGTCATCAATACTTGACTTCTGGAAGACTTTTTCAAGTACTCGTATAGAATTTTTTCAAGCAATTTAGGATGCAAAGAGTTCTCAATTTCATCAATCGGCAAAAATGCGTTATTCTGAACCGCTTGATACAAAGCTGTCTCAATACCAAAGGTCTTTAAGGTGCCAAATGATTCTTCACTTATAGCAAAATTATACGAATTTATGCCAGACTCATTCTCCACGGTATGTTCAAAAGTAGTTATTGGACGTTTAAATGACTTTTCCTCCATCAAGTGCTCACGTTGATCAGCAGGCATCACACTATGGTTTATAATGTAATTTACAGCCTCCTCTGACAATTTCGCAGTTAGTGCATCCGTTGTAATATTGGTCACATTAAAGTCAGCTTCATGCAAAAAATCCAACAAATACCCTATCAATGATTTGTCTTTAGAGGTCAGCATTTGAGCATAACCTGTTAAATCAGTCTTCGGCTGTATCAACCCCATTATATGATTCCTCAGCCATATTTTTGCAGCATCTATCAATGGAAGATTAGCGTTAGCCTTATCCCTAGCTACAAAAAAAGACATATTCTTCAAGCACTCTACAGTAATCTTCTCCTTAACGATGGCGGTTACTTTGTCTCCATTCTGATTATTAAATATCACATCCGACTGCCCATTACGCATTGCCCGTTCAAACAACATAATGGGTTGAGTGCTCTTATAGTAAGAAAGTTTCTCAAGGACTACTTGCTTGGAATCCAATTCAAGTTGATAAGAATATTTTGTATTGTCAACAAAAAACACCAATTCAAACTTTGTGGGCTCATTGACAGAAGAAGGATTCAGACGAAAGGGACGGATCATAGTTCCTCGATCGGGGGTATTCGGGTCATAAGTCCAAAAGAAACTCAGAAAATCAAACGCTTTAAGCAAATTTGTCTTTCCTGAAGCATTGTAGCCATATACAATACCGAGACGCAGCAAGCGAGTTTTGGCACTATCCTCCATTGTTACCACTTGGTAATCCTCTGCAAATTTATCACTTGATGCCTCGAAGTTCAGAATGACTTCATCTCTAAATGACAAGAAGTTTTTTATTTTGATTTCCTGTATCATATCCTATTGCATTTGGTGCAAATGTACAAAATAAAATTCAATCGGTCTATTTTTATTTGCGAAATTCAACCAGAAAATGCAATTTCAGCAAAAAGAAACCGTTCATCAGCATATTTACCACAACAAACACATCTTTTTATTCATTCATCCCTTATTCCAACCGTCCGGCAGCTTTCAGGTAATAGGTTTCACTGAGGCGCAGTTCGGCACGGGCGTCGATGGCATCGCTCCAAGCTTGCTGCCATTGGGCTTGTGCTTCCAAGTAGTCGGTGATGGCTTCTAAGCCTACTTCGTAACGGTTGCGGCTTTCTTGCAGGTTTTCCTCGGCTTGGAGCATGGATTTTTCGGTCATTTGCACGCGCGTCATGGCATCTTCCACATTGTAGCGCGCCTTGGCTATTTCCAATTCCATGAGTTGGGCGAGTTCTTCTTGCTGCAAACGCGCACGGTTTTCTTCGGCTTTCAAGGCTTTCACTTTGTTCCTGCCTTCGCCCCAATGGTAGATGGGGATTTTCAAGGAAGCCATTGCAGCAAAGGATGCCACTCCGCTCGACTCCCCGTTCAGCGTTATGCCGTCGCCATAACCGTAGCTTGCCACCACGCCCAATTGCGGCAAGAAATCCGCCCGCGTCAAGGCAACTTCCCGTTCTTTCAATTCCACTTGCTTCTCCAACAAGCGGTATTCCGGACGGGAGGTTATGCCGTCGCTCTCTTCCAAAACACCCAGGCTCTCTCCCAGTTGCAGGCTGTCCCGGACAGTTATGGGCGAATACAAATCCACGCCCACCACGCGGCACAGGTTCATGCCGGAAAGCTCCAGTCCGTTCCGCGCCTTGCTCAATTGCAGCTCTGCCTCGTTGCGTTTGACTTGTGCCTTGAGCAAATCGTTCTGCGACACCATGCCGATTTCCACGGCGTCGGTCACATTCTGGACTAATTCCGTCACCAAATCCAAGTATTTCTCTGCCACTTTGACCTGTTCGCGGACACGCACATACTGCCAATAAGCCTCATCCGCTTCCACGAGCACATCCGCACGGCTGGATTTCAGGCTCCATTCTGCCATTTCCTTGCCCACGGTTGCCATTTTGAAAGCCGAACGCACTTTGCCGCCCATGTAAACGGGCTGTTCGAGCAGCACCCCAACGGAATATACATTCCTCAAGCCCAACTCCAGATTGATGTCTGGCAGAAAGGCATAGCTATTAAATACGGGATTGCCGTCCGCGCCAACGACAGGCTGTTGCGTCTCCGGATTGAGCATCACATCCGGCTGAAGCGTGCCGTCCGTCCCCGGCTTGTATACCGGGAGGTAGCCACCGTCGATGCTGTAATCCATTTTCTTGTGCATGTAGGCATACAAGCCCGCGCCGGAAATCTTGGGCAGGAAGTTTGCACGGTAAGCCCGTTGTTCGTAAAGAGATTTCTGTTGCAACTGCTCTGCCGCCTGCAATTTCTTGCTGTTCTCCAATGCCATCTCGCGGCATCGCTGCAAATCCAACTCCACGGGCTCCTGCGCTTGGGCAGTAAGGCAAAAGCCCCATAATACCATGTATATTGCTAAGTGTTTCATATCGCCTCCTCTTTATTTGTTTTGACTTGTAGCATCCCCCTTCGGGCATCCCTTGGGAGATGGGAAAAATAACATATACAACACCGGAATGAATACCAGGGTAATCACCGTCCCCACCAGCAAGCCGCCCATAATCGTCACTGCCAAAGAGCCAAACAAATCATCTGACAGCAACGGCAGCATCCCCAAGATGGTGGTCATAGAAGCCATCATCACCGGACGGAAACGCGAAGACGAGGAGTCTAACAACGCCGGCAAAAGCGCCTTTCCTGAAGCTATCTGCAAAGAAATCTCGTCCAGCAACACCACCCCATTCTTAATCATCATGCCTATCAAGCCCAAAGCCCCGACAATGGCAACAAAACCAAAATCTTTCCCGCTAATCAGCATGCCAAACACAATGCCAATCGCTGCCAAAGGCAAGCACAAGAAAATGATGGCAGGCTTCCGGAAATCACGGAACAGCGCAATCAGGATGGCAATCATCATTACAATTGCCCACGGCACATTCTTAAAGAGGTAACGCATTGCCTCGCTGCTGGCTTTGTGTTCGCCGAGCCATTGCATGGAATAGCCTTCCGGAAGGGTAAGCGTATCCATGGCAGGCATCAGATTCTGGCGCACGCTCTCTGCCGTATAGCCCGCAGCCGTGTTGCAACGCGCCTTGATTGCCCGCTGACCGTTATAACGCCACACGACCGGGTCTTCCCATGCCAACTCCACGCCCCGCGTGGCTTGCGTCAAGGGGGTAGAACCGACCGTTTCTGCCAGCAAGTCCTCTTCTTTCAGCGTTCCCAAGAGCAATTCTTTCACTGTCTCGCCATTCAAACCGTTCAACGAGGGCAATACGCTCCAGACCGGCACGTTTTCCAAGCCTTCCAGCTCCCCGCCCTTGTTGTCGACACTCTTGACGTAAATGGGCAAAGCGGTTGTCCCCTCATAATAAGAACCCACAGGCATGCCGTCCGTAGCCGCAAGCAGCGAGAGCCCGACATCCGAACGCGACAGCCCTGCCCGCCGGGCAATAGGCTGGTAATAATCCACCATCAAGACCGGCGTTTCCGGTTCCCAGTTGTTTGTCACCAAAGTTGCCGAAGGCTCGTCCTCCATAATCTGCTGCGCCCGGGCTGCCAAGTCCTTCAGGACAGCAGGGTCGGGACCGCTAAACATCACCTCCACGGGGAACTCTTCGTACATCAAATTGTAGCGTTTGATGCGCACGTATGCCTGCGGGTAATTGTCCGTCAGGTATTGTTGCAAACCGGGGATGGCGGCTTTCAGCGCATCCGCATCCGTGAAATCCACAATCAGTTCGCCATAGGAAGTTGCCGGCAAAGCAATCGAACGCACCAAATTGTAGCGCGAGGGAGTGCCACCAAAACTGGAAGTCACATGCGTGACATCTTCGCGTTGCATCAAATAATCCTCAATGCTGCCGATATCCTGCTTCACCGCCTCCAGCGTAACCCCTTCCGGCATTTTGTACTCAATGTAAAGCTGCGAATAGCTCAAGTCGGGGAAAAAGCCCTGGGGTATAAACTTGAAACACCAGGCACTGACGCCCAACAACACAACCACGCACCCCACCGCCAGCTTCTTATGGCAAAGCATATAAGTCAGGAAACTCCGGAAATATTGATACACCCGCCCGTTGTACACCTGTCCGTCCGTTGCCGTGCCGCCCTTTACCTTCAGCAAGCGGTCGGCGTCCATCGGTATCTGCGTCAATGCCAGCAACCAACTCAGCAACAAAGAGACTGCCAGCACGATAAACAGGTCGCGCACATATTCGCCCACCACGTCCGGCGATGCAAAAATCGGGAAGAACGCGAGGATGGCAATCAACGTCGCCCCCAAGAGCGGCATGGCAGTCTTTTTGCCGATGTTGGTCAGTGCCGCAGGCTTCGGGACGCCCCGCTTCAAATCCACTAGGATACCGTCGACAATCACAATCGCATTGTCCACCAGCATCCCCATCGCGACTATTAACGAAGCGAGGGACACCCGCTGCAATGTGCCGTCCAGCATGTAGAGCACCACAAACGAGCCCAGCACCGTAATCACCAAACCGCCGCCGATAATCACGCCGCTCCGCAACCCCATCGTGAGCATCAGCACGGCGATGACCACAATGACCGACTCCACCAGGTTAATCATAAAAGTACTGATGGCATCGTTCACCCGGTCGGGCTGGAAAAATACCTTCTCGAAATCAATGCCTGCCGGGATGCGGGCAGATTTCAATTGCGCGAGGGCTTTGTCCACTTTTTTGCCGAGGGTAATGATGTTCCCGCCGCTTTCCATGGAGACGGAAATGCCCAATGCCCGCGTCCCGTCAAACCGCATCTCATTGCGCGAGGGCTCCACATAACCGCGGCTCACCCGAGCCACGTCCCCCAACCGCAACTGGTCGTCCTCATGCCCTTGGATTAACAGGTTTTCAATGTCGTGAATCGAAGTATAATTGTCATTCACGCCCACACGCAGGCGCCGGTTGCCGGTATTGAAATAGCCGGAATAGACCGTCGCGTTCTGGCTGTTGAGCGTTGCCAATACCTCTGCCGGGTGCACGCCCAGATTTGCCATCTTGTCCTGCACGATGTCGATGTTGATGCATGGTTTCCTGTCCCCGTATATCTCCACCCGCCGCACGCCGTTGATATCCTGCAATTCGCGCTTCACCAGATTGGCGTATTCCATCAATTCCTCATCGCCGATGCCGTCGGTAGTCATGGCATAAAACATGCCGTATACATCCCCGAAATCGTCCTTCACCACCGGAGCCACGCACCCCGACGGCAACTCCGCCGCGGCATTCGTCACCCGCCGCCTCAGGATGTCCCATTTCTGCTCCAACTCGTCCGGCGGGACGGTCGTTTCCAATTCCACGGTGATAATAGAAAGGTCGCTCATGGACTTCGACTCAACGCTGGCAATGTCTCCCATTGCCCGGATTTCTTTCTCCAAAACATCCGTGACTTCCAACTCTACCTGATGCGCCGAAGCGCCCGGATAGACCGTCACGACCAGTGCCTGCTTCACTTGAAGCTCGGGGTCTTCCAATTTACTCATGGAGATGAAAGAGAACACGCCCCCCACAATCAACACGGCAATCAGGAATTTGACCAACGCCCGGTTATTCAATGCACTTTCTGATAAATTCATATTCGCAAGTATTTTATTTGTCCTTATTTGTACAGGCTCCCTGTACCGCCCGGTACAGACACCTTGTATCGCCCGATACAGGCATCCGTTAGTTACCGGTACAAGGTGTCGTTAGTTACCGATACGCACACCCGTTACAGCACGGTAACGACAGTCGTTACAACCCGGTAATGGCATCCGTATCATAGCAGTCCTCCGATATTCGTCCGGCTCACAGGCTTGAGCAGGTCTACTTTCGCGCCCTCTTTCAGCTTGTGCACGCCGGCAGTCACCACGATTTCGCCCGGAGCCACGCCGCTCTCCACCACCACGCGCCCGTCTTTCAATATTTCCTTCACGCCCACCTTCCGGCAGGTCACGGTCTTGCTCTCCGGCACGAACACCCACACGGCTGCCTTCCCGTCCTGCTCCATCAAAGCATTGAGGGGGAGTTCCATCAATGCCTGCCCGTCCTCGGCGTATTCAATGGTGACGTTCACGCTCATGCCAGCCGCCAAGTCATAGCCCGCTTCCGGCATCAGGCGCAACCGCACCTGGTACAACTGGTTCAGATTCGCCTTCCGCGCCACGTCGATGACCTCCAAAGGGAAGGTTTTGCCGGGATACACATCCGCCTCGCACGAGAAATTGCGGAACAACTGCTGCCGCACATAATCGCTCGCCGGGATGTTGATTTCCACCTCGAAGCTCTGCGTATTAATCAGGGACACCACCGGCAGTCCGGCAGCCACCGTCTCGCCCGGCTCGAAATAACGCTTCTGGATATAGCCGTCAAAAGGAGCCACCAGCCGCGTGTCGTGCAGGGCATTCTTGTGGGCGGAGTATTTTGCCGTGATTTGCTGCAATCCGGAAACCGCCTTGTCATAATCGTTTACCGGCACGCTTTTGCGGCGGTACAATTCAATGACCCGTTCCGCTTCTGCCTTCACCTGCTTGTATTCCGCCTCCGTCGCGCTCAGTTGCAAAGCATAATCGCGGGGGTCAATCTCGGCAACCAAGTCGCCTTTTTTCACAAAACCGCCGATATCCACCGGCATGCGCACCAGCGGACCCGCCACTCGGAACGACAAATCCACATCCGAAGCCGCCTTGATTCTCCCCGGATAAGTGGTCTGCAACTCCGAGTGGTAAGGCTTCACCTCTTCTGTCTTCACCATCACAGCCGACTGCCCCGCCGGCTCTGACGAACGGCACGCTGCCAGGCAAAGCAACGCGCCCCATAGTATGCAATACTTGTAACTGTTCATAACATCACTGTTTTATATTTACGCTTCACAATCTCTTTCCTATACAAGAAACACGCCAAACCGAAATAAACGGCAGCTAAAAACCACAGGCTGGCGTATTCCGGCAAGACTTCCGGCAAAGTTGCCCCCATATTGTTGATTTTTACAAATCCGTCAATGCCATGTGTCGAAGGGAATATCTTTGCAAGCGTCAGCCAATACTCCGGAATGCCCTCCCTCGGCCAGGAGATGCCGGAAATAAACATCAGCGGCACTGACGTGAAAACAAATATCAAAAAAGCATATTCCCGCTCCCGGCAAAGGAACGAGCAGGCGATGGCAAGAAAAATACATGCCAACAGGAACGGGAAAAGGAAGAGCAACAAATCAGCCTTTACCCCAATCTGCGTCATCCCGAACAGGCGCGGCACGACAAAAAGCACCCAATACGCCATCACAAAATAAACCGGCAAATAAGCGCATCCCCGTCCCGCCACAATGCTCCACGCATGACGGTAATGGCTGTCGCGGGGCACCAACGCCCGATGCTTATCGCGCAGCGTCCCGGTAATCGTCCCCGCCCCCAGCAACAAGGACTGCTGTATCACCAATATCAACACGGCAGGGATGATAAAAGACGTGAAGCCGCTCTGCGGGTTGAACATCTTCACCTCCCGGATTTCCACCGGAGCCGCCGTGATTTCCTGTTGTATCTTCGAAGCATAGGGCAAACCCTCCACCTGTATCTTCGCGTTCGTCAATACCGCCACGTCGCTCGTCGCCTGCAACAGCGCCTTGTAGTTCAGCAACGCCGCCATATCGCAATACAAGCCCGCATGCGCCTGCTCCCCCCGGTTAATCCGTTTGCTGAAATCCTCCGGCAGTTCCAGAATCCCGTATATCTCCTTCCGGTGCATCAGATGCCGCGCCTCTTCCAGGTCAGTGCAACGCGCCACCACCTCCACGTTCGGCGATGCTTCCCACAGGCGCACAAACTCCCGGCTCACCGGCGAAGCGGCATGGTCGACAACTGCCACAGGCACCTTGCGCACCACCTCGTTGCTGTAAATATAGGTGTACACCACCGGATAAGCCAGCGTCAGCAGGATGAAGAACACCATCACCCCGTGGTCGCGGAACACCGTGTAAAACTCTCGCCGGAATATATAATACATATCTCTCATTGTCTGCTCATTTATTCATTATCAAGCCCAATAACGTCCCTGCTCCAAAAAGCGTTTCAACCTCGGCAACGTCAGCAAAGGCAACAGGACAAACACCAATAGTGCCACGTAAGCTCCCCACGAATAAAGCACCGGCACGCCATTCAACGCCTGGTCGGCATACAACAGATAGTAATGCCGTATCGGCGACAAATTAGATGCCCAGCGCATCAAATCGGGCATGTTCGGCACCGGGAAGGTGAAACCGCTGACCGAGAACGACAATACGCTCCACAAAGCGCAAAAGCTCAACACAATGCGGCTCCGCCACACCAGACCTGTGATAAACACAGCAAAGCCCTGTGCTGCCAGCACCAACAGCAGCATTGCCGCAAACATCGGCAGGAAACCGCTATTCAACGGGAAACGCATGTATCCGTACAGCACCCCAAGGCACAGCAACCCCGTCACCATGAACACCAACAATTGCGGCAACAACTTGCCCGCCAATGCTATCCGGATGGAGCCATTCGCCCCTGCCAGCCATTCCCGGCTCGTTCCCCGCTTCAGCTCGTCGGTGATGCTGTAAGACGCCGTAAACATGGCAAACATCGACACAAAAGACGGCATCAGAATGCTTGCCAGATAGATAGCATAACTAATCCACGGATTGTTCAAGGGATTGGTATCCACAGCCACCGGCATCAACCGGGCTTGCAACTCCACACCCGTCACCCCTTTTGCCTTGAGGATGGTCTGCTGCACAGCCCCGTTCGCCAAAGCTGCCTGCAAACGCATGTCCTTATAAGCCAACGAACTCGGCAAAAGGTAAGTCTCATTCGTATAATACGAGAGCACCGGACGCTTCCCCGTCGACACGTCCACTGCAAAATCCGCCGGGATATGGAAGATGCCATACACCCCGCCCATCTGCAACGAACGCCGCGCTTCGCTAAAATCGGCAGTCCGCAGCACCACATCCGTCTGTGCGATTGCATCCAACGAACGGGACAATTGCCACGACAACGAAGAATTGTCCTCGTCCACCACGGCTATCGGCAACTGCATCGGCA
This sequence comes from uncultured Odoribacter sp., assembly GCA_944321145.1. Taxonomy (GTDB): domain Bacteria; phylum Bacteroidota; class Bacteroidia; order Bacteroidales; family Marinifilaceae; genus Odoribacter. Next base: position 59,459 of record CALUKF010000002.1, read on the forward strand.
AGCCCTCTTTCAGCAAATCCCCAAAAAAGAAGAAGCAAAACGCCGGAGCAATGACCATCATGAACAGATAAATCCGCCGTGATGCCAAACGCTTGAACTCCCGCGCCATCAGCCTGCCTAAACTTTTTAGCTCATTCATTGCCATACCTTTCTTCTTTTCCAAAACAGCTCACGCCTTGTTTCACCGCTTGTCTACGGTTTTCACGACACTCATTCCGGGGCGCAAGCCTTCCACCGGTTCCACCGGCTTAGCCTTCACCCGGAAAGTTTTCATATCATATTGCCCGGTGGTTTTGGTAGCCCGCCAGGCGGCGTATGTGCCCATGTCTTTCATGTAAGTCACTTTCAGTTCCACTTCTTTATTGTCCAAAGCAGGCACGAACGCCCGGAAAGTCTCACCCACCCGGAAATCCCCCAAGCAATCTTCGCGCACATTGAAAGACACCCATACGTCCGACAAATCCAGCACATCCATCACCGGCGAACCCGTTCCAACCAATTCTCCGACTTTCGGATAACGCTCCGACACCTCGCCGCTGATAGGCGAAACCAGGAAAATCTCCTGCACGTATGCCTCCACCTCTGCCACAGCCCCCTTTGCCCGGTCTAATTGGGCGGCAGCTGCCATTTTGTCTTCCCGTTGCGCCCCGTTTTGCGCCATTTCATACTGCGCTTTCGCCGCCTCTGCCGTTGCAGTCATGGCTTTGTAATTGGCTTCCGCCTCGTCCCGTTTCTGGGCTGGGACAACCTCCAGTTCATACAGCCGTTCCACCCGCTCATAGGTCTTTTTTGCCACTTCGGCAGCAGCTTCCGCTTTCTGCCAAGTCTGATAAGCCATGACTATCTGCTCCGAACGGGTGCCCCGGTCGGCTTTCTCGCTCAACGCTTTGGCAGCGGCTTCCGCAGCTTCCGCCTGTGAATACTTTGCCATTACCTCCGGGCTATCGAGTATCGCCACGGTATCACCCCGCTCCACCCGGTCGCCTTCGTTGAACAAGAAGCGCTCAATGCGCCCCGGCACCTTGCCCGAAATCCGGACTTCCGTGGCTTCTGCCTCTCCTTGTATGTATTCAGGCGCTGCATTCCGGAATACAAACCCGAAAATAGCCACCAACAAAACCAATACGACAACAATCGCAAACACCGTCGATTTTCGATTCATCTTTTCCATATCTCTCTGTTTATCTCTTTTTTATCCAATTATTTTGACAACACTCCGTATGCTTTCTTCAAATATACTTCGCACAATTTCATTTCTATCCGGGCATCTATTCCTTCCGTATGCGCCTCCAGCCAAGCCGTCTGGGCTTCTAAAACATTCAACACCGGCATAGTCCCTTCCTCAAAGCCCAGGTTCGCATAACGCAGGTTTTCGTCTGCCCTCGAAAGGTTGGACTCTGCCACTTTCATCTTGTGCATGGCTTCCTCCACCTTGAAATGCGCCTGGCTCACCTGCAATTCCACCATCTCCTTTGCTTCCTCCAGCTTCAGTTCCATCAACTCTGTCTCCGCCCTTGCGCTCCTCACGCTCTTTCGCGAAGCCCCCCAATGGAATATCGGCGCTTTCACCCCGATACCAACACTCCACATCCCATCCAATTTATTGCTGATGCCGTCGAAAAACGAAGGAGTCATTGCCATGTAATTTGCCGTCAATGCCACCGAAGGCAAGTATTCCGAACGCGCAATCCGCTCTTTCCGCCGGTAAATGTCCGCAGCCAGCGACAGGCTGTGTATCTCCGGGCGGTTGGCATACACCTCCTCCAATTCCATCCGCTCCGGCAGGACTGTCTGCTTCAAATCCTCTTCCTGCAAGGCAAACACCGTATCCAAAGGCAAGCCGCAAAGACGGTTCAACGCCATACGCGCCAACCCCAACCCGTCCTGCACCCGCAGAAGTGCCATCTCCGCCTGGTTCAGCCTCACCCGCACGGAAAGCAAATCCGCCTTTGTCGACATCCCGTTTTCATACAATGCCTCCACATCGCGGGTAAACCGTTTCAAGGTTTCCACATATTGCCCTGCCAATTTCTCGCGGTTCACCAGCGACACAATCTGCCAGTAAGCACCGTCCGTTTCCTCAATCACCTGTTCCAACTCCAAGGCGCGTCCGCTCTCCGCCAGTTGTTCCGACAAGCCTGCCAATTGATTATACGCCCTGATTTTGCCACCCATGTAAACCGGTTGCACCAGTCCCACCTGCAACACCCCCACGTTCCGCATATCCACCGACATGGCATCCTTGGGCAACAACGCAAATTCCTTGAACACCGGATTGCCATCCGCCCCGACAACGGGCACGCCGTCCGCGCCCAACACCACATTCGGCTGGTAAGTCGTCCCGTCGAAAGCATATATCGGCAAGTGGGCATCCTCTGCCAACAAATTGATTTCCTTCTGGTTCCTCAGATACAGCCCCGAAGCGTCAATCGCAGGCAAATATTTCGTGAAAGCCTCTTTCCGCTTTTCCTGTGCCGTCTTCAACTGCATGTCTGCCATCTTCAACGCCTTGTTATTCTCCAGAGCCAGCCGCCGGCAATCCTCTATGCTCATAGCGCCCTGCCCCCACACCGCAACTGCCTGGCACAACAACAAAACCACCCATACAAACTTCTTCTTCATAACTATTCTCCTTTATTCATCAATTGTTCTCTCTATTTTTATACTTTCCGGTATGTAACCCGTTAAAAAAAATTACTCTGTCACGATGGCATACAATTGCTCATACTGCAACTGCACCATTTTCAGCGTGTCCGAAACATCTTGGTGCATTACCAGATAATTCAACAAGCCTACTCCTATATTCAGCAAATTCTTTGCCAAAACAGCCATATCCACCTCCTTTTTTACCTCCCCCGCCGCCTGGGCTGCCGAAATCACCCGCTCCAAATTAGACAGCCACCGGCTCTTCGTCTCCGCAACCACCTCCTTGAATTCCGGATACAACGCCACCACCTCCACCAACAGCGAAAGGCACAATATCTCCGGAATATCGCTCCCGAAGTGTTTCGCGCTGTAATTGTCTATTTCCATCAGGTGCCCCACCGCCACGCCCACAAATTCCCGCAAGGAACCAATCTGCGCAAATTCCTCCGCCCGTCTCCGGTTCAACGCATGGTAATACGCCTCCATTCCCTCCCGCAACAATTCCTTTTTATTGGTGAAATGGTAATAAAACGTCCCCTTTGTCATTCCCACCGCCTCCACCACATCCATAAGCGTCACCGCCCGATACCCCCGCTTCAGGAAAAGCAGGAAAGCCGTCTCAATGATTTTTTCCCTCGTCTTGCTCATCGTTTCACTAATGCATAATATTGTTCAAACTGTGCCCGCATGTCCGAAAAGACAAACCGCATGTCCGTCCCCTTCAACTCCAAATTCAACATACTCACCGACACCGACATCAAATTCCTTGCCAACACGGCAGCATCCAGTTCCTTCCTCACCTCGCCCCGTGCCTGCGCCCGCTCAATCACCCGCTCCCAATGCCGCAACCTCGTCTTCGCCAAAGCATCCACCTTCGCCCCGACCGCCGGAAACAGATCCTCCACCTCCAGCACCAACTGGAAAAAGAAAGCCTCCGGCACCGAGCACCCCAACTCCCGCTCCGACAACTCCGCACTCTCCTCCTTGTGCGCCAGCACCAGACGGATATACGCCTCCAGCGACTCCGCCGCCTCCACCTCCTCATCCGTCTCCTCCCTCATCAGCCCCCAATAAAGTTCCAAGCCCGCTTGCAGCAACTCCCGCTTGTCCTTGAAATAATAATAAAACGCCCCCTTCGTCAGCCCCGTCACCTGTTCCAGTTCCTTCAACGAAGCCGCCTGATACCCCCGGCTCAAAAAGCACAGGAAAGTCTTCCGTATAATCTCGTCCCGTAATTCCACAATAACTTCATTTTTACTTTACAAAAGTAGCACGAAAAAATAAAAAACACTACCTTTGAAAGGCAAACCTTAAAAGAATACGCCATGAAAAAACAAGTTATAACATATTCCATATTAGTCCTTTTCTTCGGGCTTATTCCTGCCGCATCCGCACAATCCATTGGCTATGAATATTCCGTTGAAAAAGAAGACGATGGGGCATGGTGGATTGAAATGGACAAAAATGCCATACGATCCGGCAATATACTATATGCTAACAGGCAAGCCCGATTTGGAGTAATGGCAAAAACGGGCTATTCGGCTGTAATTACATTGACTATAAGCAATACCAATCAGGTGGAAAAAAACAACAAAGAAGCGATAATCTACCGGCGGGTAAAAAAAGCTCCCGATGAAACTTTAAGTGTTCCTGCTTCCGTTACGCTTGCCAATAATGAAGTGTTGCATTTGAAAACAGGAACAGTCATGGGGAGTGTTCATCCGGATTTTTATATGGCTTACGGGAAAAAATGGCGATGCAAGCGGACTGAACTTTACTTAATTTTCACTTCACGTGATATAGCATGCAGCACATTGGAAAATCTGAATGCCATGGATGAAATAGCTCGTCACCAATATCTCACTTCGCAATTGGCAAAATACGATATTAAAGAGATAAACATAGATGGGCTTATCTTCCCTTTTGAGAACTTCCGCTCTGCGCCAACCTTCAAATCAATATTTGCCAAGCTGGCAGAACTTACCGGCAATGCAGATTATTATGACTCCTCCGGAACACCGCGTCACGCCGATCAGTCTCCTGACCCTGCCCCGCAAAGCAAGCCTCAAGCCGCAGTGACTTCTGCCGAGAATCTTTCCACCACCATAGAACACAATGCCCAACTGAACGGCTTGACAGGCATGTGGCTCAGGTCTGAGTTCACCATCCATGGCATGTGCCGGAAGAAAGGCTGGGTTGTCTTTTATTTTTATTTTGAAGACGGGAAAGCCCTGAAGGACTACAATAATAGTTATGCGACCGCAGACGGAAAAGTTGCCGCAATCGTGGAATTTGTGCCGCCTTATGCAGACGGGAGAATCAACGCGGCAGGCTTCGTGCCCTATTCCGAGCTTCACCTCGCCAGCGGGCATCATAAATTGGCAGTTTATACCGCCATATTCGATGACAACCAGCGAGAACTCCTTCGAGGGGATTGGCTGTTTTTCCAAGTCAACCAACCCTGATTTTAACGGAGCAAAAGCCGGAACAATAAAGATATTGTAATTGATTGTATTAAAAAGAGTAAGCCATGAAAAAACGTATCATTTTATTTGTTATATTAGCCTTCGTCTTAGGGCTTGTACTTGTTGCATGCGACCGGTCGCGTGCATACGAATGTCTTGTTTACGAACGTGGAAATGAATGGCTTATTGGCATGTCTACCGTAGAAGAGTGTTCTTCAGACAAGCCGGTACGGAAGGTAAGTTTAGGCGGATTTGCCTCTAAGGATTATATATTTACACTCCACATTAAGTTTTTCAAACTTATGAAGGATTGCCCGGAAGCCAGGATAAGCGAACTTGCCTCCCAAGCCCCAGACGGGGTATACACCCCTTCTTCGTTTTCCCTTACCTTATCAAATGGGGAAATCCTTAGAGCCAAGCCGGACAAAATAAGGATTTTGGATGAACGGCTGAAAGTACAAAAAGAAGGGGCTTTGCGTGGAGCAGTGGGTTCTTTCCGCGCCTGTGCGTCCTGTGCAGACTTCAATAACAGCAATTTGAAAGACATGAGCGGCATGAACAACGATGCCCGTTACCAATACGTTGCCTCTCGCCTAAGCCGCTACGACATAGTTTCCGTGCAAATTGACGACTACGATTTCGCCCTTGACGCATTCCATTCCGCACCTACCTGGAAAACCATATTTCAAAAAGAAGCAGAACTCACAGGCGGAGTAAAAGTTTATGATGACGTTGAATCGCCTCGTTTAGAGGATTCTGTTCCCATTTCCAATAACTCCGCAGTCCCTTCCGTTGAAATACATGGCATTAGTGCTGATTATGATGTCGAAAAAAAAGGACGGAATGGCATGGTCGTACATGCTTCTCTCACCATACACAATGCGGCGCATAAGGAATTGGAAGTCACCGCTTATTTCTACTTCGAGAACGGGAAGGCATTGAAAGACTACAACAAAGACTTTTATACTGACGGAGGCGAAGTTTGTTCTCCAGTGGATTATACCCCGCCATCCAATCAAATGAATGTAACCGTCAATATCTTTATACCCTATTCTGAACTCCACCTTGCCAGTGGCAGACACGACCTGAAAACCTTTGTCGTTGTCTGGGACGACCACAAACGGGAACTTGCCCGCAGCGATTGGCTCCATTTCTGGGTGAATCAAGTTTAATTTGATTACTTTAAAACGCAACTTAAAAAGATGACCATGAAAAAACAAACACTTATTTTCGTTTTATGCGTTCTCCTTTTCGGATGTATGCCCACCGCCTTTGCCCAAAGCGGTGCTTATGACTATACCGTTGAAAAATACAGGGAGGGGTGGTGGTTTGAAATGAAAGAATTGGAAACCCGCTCCTCCGAAAAACCGACCGGCACCGCCCAATTGCTCGGATATACGGAAGCCGGCAGGACATTCGCGCTCGTGATTACAGTCAGCAAAATCAGCCCAAATTGCCCTGAAGCCTTGATAAGCGAACAGGCGAATCGTGCTCCCGAAGGGGTGATGCGACCTTCTTCTTTCTCCATTTCTCTGGTGAATGGTGAAACTTTCCAAGCGGATGCCAATTCAGTGTACATCATAGACCACCGCAAAGACCAATACAAAGGCTCCTCCTTGGTCGGCGTCTTTCAAATGTTTTTCTCTTGTTCAGATTTCCTCCGCAGCAATTTCAAGGAACTAGCAGATATGGATAACAACACCTGCCAACAATACGTCGCGTCCCGTCTGGCAGCATACAACATAGCTTCCATCCAAGTGAACGGTTACACTTTCGCTTTTGACAGTTTCCGCTCTGCGCCCACCTTGAAGTCCATGTTTGCCAAGGCGGAAGAACTCACTGGCGACAAAGGTAGCTATGCCTATGTCGAATCCCCGCGTGTGGACAATTCTAACCCACTTGCCAGCACCTCGCCCGGCAATGATGCTTCCTCCTCCCTTCCTTCCGTTAAAATTTTTGGCATCAGTGCCAACTACGATATTGTCCGGAATAGGCAAAATGGTATGGAGGTACAAGTCGTTTTCTTGGCAAACAATTTGGCACGTAGACAACTGAATACCTCCGCCTATTTTTACTTTGAAGATGGGACAGTCCTAAAAGACTATAACCAACGTTACCACACGACTGCAGGCAACGTGGCGTCAACCACAGCTTACACGCCAGACAAGAGTGGGATGGCTGCCATTTTGAACCTCTTCATTCCCTATTCAGAATTCCACCTTGCCAGCGGCAAGCACGAATTGAAAACCTTTGTCGTCATCTGGGATGACCATAGCCAAGAACTCGCCCGTAGCGATTGGCTTCATTTTTGGGTAAAAGAGCCCTAATGCTTTCCTATCTCAAAAAAGAAGCAAAAAACATGAGCAGTCTTAAATTAGCACAAAGAAAAATCCAATGAAGTAAAACTATATACAAAAATGCGTCCTAATAAAGGACGCATTTTCATTATCCGTGGGTCCTGAGGGAGTCGAACCCCCGACCCTCTGGGTGTAAACCAGATGCTCTGAACCAACTGAGCTAAGAACCCGTGCTATCTCTCGATTGCGGTTGCAAAGGTAGCACCTTTTTCCATTCCCTCCAAACGAATCCGAATATTTTTTCAAAAAATCTTCAGCAGCCCCTCAAAACCTCCCCATTCCTGCCCTGTTCCCCATATCCTCAAAGGCTATTCCCATAAATGAATTACACTTCTTTTACAAGTGTAACAGAAATACAGGTACAAAACGGTAAACGAACAAGTCTTTTGCCTGTCCGTCTACAAATAAAAATTCAAAAACAAAATCTGAAACCACCCACAAGGGCAACGCTTATACCTCTTGAGCAGCCAGGTAGGGGGCAAACAGCCGGTCAAACAGCTCACCGCGGGTCAGACGCCCGTCCTGCACGCAAATCGATTCCACCCTGCCGCGGACACATAGCTTGTTGTCCGGCAAACGGTAAATGTCCTCAAAAAAGACGAGTTTGGCACCCTCACGGGCAATGTTCAGGCGCACGGCAAAGCGATCGCCGCTGGTGAGGGAGACTTTGTAGTCGATTTCCACACGGGCAACCATGGCGTCAATGCCCTGTTTGTGGAGGGCTCCGAAATTCACGCCGGTCTGTTCGAGGAACTCATGGCGGGCATGTTCGAGGTAATGCTGGTAATTGGCATTATTGACGATACACTGGAGGTCGCACTCGTAATCTCGCACTTTCAACTCAATTTCAAATATATAATTCTTCATTTTCCGGTTTTAAGTTTAAAATATCACGGGCAAAGATAAGAATTTCACAAAAAAAGTGTACCTTTGCGCGTTCAAAACTATCAAGGAATTAAAAGTATATCATATTATGGGAAGAGCGTTTGAATATCGCAAAGCACGTAAATTGAAGAGATGGGGCAACATGGCCCGCACGTTTACCAGAATCGGGAAAGAAATTGATATCGCGGTGAAAGCCGGCGGTCCCGACCCTGCGAACAACACCCGCCTGCGTATCCTGATCCAGAACGCGAAAGCCGAGAATATGCCGAAGGAGAACGTGGAACGTGCCATCAAACGCGCGATTTCAAAGGATACCTCCGACTATAAAGAAGTGGTTTACGAGGGATATGCCCCCTACGGCATCGCCATTGTGGTGGAAGCTGCCACGGACAACAATACACGCACAGTGGCAAATGTGCGCCATGCTTTCACGAAATTCGGCGGTTCGCTGGGTACTACCGGCTCGCTGGACTTCATGTTCGACCGGAAATGCGTGTTCAAAATCAACAAGCCAGCAGATTTCGACCCGGAAGAGTTCGAATTGGAAATGATTGATTACGGTGTAGACGAGATTTTCGAGGACGAGGACGGCGTGATTAACCTCTACGGTTCATTTGAAGCTTACGGCAACATCCAGAAGTATCTGGAGGAGCACAACTACGACATTGTGAGCGGCGAATTCACCCGCATCCCGACAGACACCAAGGAATTAACGCCGGAACAGCGCGCAGAGGTTGATAAAATCTTAGACAAATTAGATGAGGATGAGGATGTTACCAATGTTTACCACAATATCAAAGAAGATTAATGCAATTTTTCTTGCATGATTAAAAACATTGTCGTACTTTTGCACCCGCATCAGACCTCATAGCAGGAAGAAGATTTAAAGGTTTAACGGATGACTTCGTAGCTCAGTTGGTAGAGCAATTGACTCTTAATCAATGGGTCGAGGGTTCGAGCCCCTCCGAGGTCACAGAGAGAAAGCCACTTACGGGAAGTAAGTGGTTTTTCTTTTCATGAGAAAACATTGACACAAGTTGCAATTTATGGATTTAGATACGACCATTCGGGGAAAAGCAGCGGACAGGGCACAGGGGACGGCTTACGCGATATTGGTGACGATGGGGGTGTGCCATTTGTTGAACGACATGATACAGTCGGTGATTCCGGCATTGTACCCGTTACTGAAAGATAAGTTCGAATTTACGTTTGCACAGATTGGAGTGATTACGCTGGTATTCCAATTAACCTCCTCGATTTTCCAGCCGTTTGTGGGATTGTATGCCGACCGGCATCCGCAGCCCTATTCGTTGGCGGCAGGTATGTGTTTCACGCTTTGCGGTCTGGTGGCATTGGCTTTTTCGCCGAATTTCGGCTTGATTTTGTTGTCGGTGGCATTGATTGGCTGCGGGTCGTCGGTATTTCACCCGGAGGCGTCGCGGGTAGCGCAAATGGCATCGGGCGGAAGAAAAAGCCTGGCACAGTCGATTTTCCAAGTCGGAGGCAATGGAGGCAGCGCGGTGGGACCGCTGTTGGCAGCATTGATTGTCATGCCCTACGGGCAACATGCCGTGGGCTGGTTTGCCTTGGCGGCATTATTGGCATCGGCACTGTTGGCACGGGTGGGGAACTGGTACCGCCGAATGCTTGCAGAAGCAAAAGCCATGCACCGCAAAATGCAAGCGGCAACATGCACCTTGCCGGAGCGGACTGTGCGCAAAGCATTTGGCATTTTGGTGCTGATGATTTTTTCGAAATACTTTTTTAATGCCTGCATGACCAGCTACTTCACGTTTTTTCTGATGGAAAAATTCGGCATTTCGGCTCAAGCATCACAGTTTTGCCTGTTTGCTTATCTGGCAGCGTTTGCCATTGGCACCTTGGCAGGCGGCTTTTTAGGCGACCGCTACGGGCGGAAATACGTGATTCTTTTCTCCATCCTTGGTGCAGCGCCTTTCACGTTGGCAATGCCTTACCTCAATTTGTTCGGGACAATTGCCATGTCAGTGATTACGGGCGTGGTCATCGCATCGGCATTCTCTGCCATCGTGGTGTATGCGACAGACTTGAAACCGGACAAAGTGGGCATGGTGGCAGGCATCTTTTTCGGGCTGATGTTCGGGCTGGGAGGCATCGGCTCCGCCTTTTTCGGCTGGCTCGCCGACCTGACAAGCATAGAATTTATTTTCCGGGTGAGCACGTGGCTGCCCCTGTTGGGCATTGTGGCGTTCGCGCTACCGGATGTACGCCCCGGCAAAAATCAAGTATTACGGAACAAATAAAAAAGCCGGAAGTATTTTAACGCATCCGGCTTGGAGTTTTTATTACTTCCCGGCTTATTCCACACGGTTGGCACTGCCCAGGACGTTGACGGTCTTGTGCTTGTAGAGCTCTTTGAGGGCATCGCGGGCGGGACCGAGGTATTTGCGGGGGTCAAATTCTGCCGGCTTGGTGGCAAACACTTCGCGAACGGCGGCGGTCATTGCCAAACGCCCGTCGGAGTCGATATTGATTTTGCAAACAGCAGAAGTAGCCGCCCGGCGCAATTGGTCTTCCGGAATACCTACGGCATCTTTGATGGCACCGCCGTATTTGTTGATGATTGCCACTTTGTCCTGCGGCACAGAAGAAGCCCCGTGCAGCACGATGGGGAATCCCGGTATGCGGCGTTCGATTTCTTCCAAAATGTCAAAACGCAAAGGCGGCGGAACCAATATGCCATCGGCATTGCGGGTACATTGTTCCGGCTTGAATTTGTTGGCTCCGTGGGAAGTGCCAATAGAAATGGCAAGCGAATCCACACCGGTTTTCTTCACGAAATCCTCTACCAAATCGGGGCTGGTGTAAACACTCTTGGCTGCCACAACATCATCCTCGATGCCGGCAAGCACTCCCAGTTCACCCTCTACGGTCACATCATATTGGTGGGCATAGTCCACCACTTTCTTGGTCAAAGCCACATTCTCATCGTAAGGCAGGGAAGAGCCGTCAATCATGACAGACGAAAAGCCCATTTCGATGCAGGAAACGCACAACTCATACGTGTCGCCATGGTCTAAGTGCAAGCAAATCGGAATATTGCACCCCAATTCCTTGGCATATTCCACCGCACCCTGCGCCATGTAGCGCAACAGCGTCTGATTCGCATACTTGCGCGCACCGCTGGATACTTGAAGTATCACCGGCGACTTGGTTTCCACGCAAGCCTGGATGATGGCTTGCATCTGCTCCATGTTATTGAAATTGAAAGCGGGAATGGCATATTTCCCTTCCATGGCTTTCTTGAACATTTCCCTGGTATTCACCAGTCCTAATTCCTTATAGCTAACCATAATTTGTACAGTAATAAAGTTATTTAATTCTGTTTCAAAATTAGATATTTATTTCCAAATAACCGCCTTGTCGCGGGTTTTATTTTTCTTTTTCACCATTGGATTTCCTCCATGCCGTGTTCGCGCAAGTAGGCATTGGCACGGCTAAACTGGTGATTGCCAAACCAACCGCCCCGGTTTGCCGACAGGGGCGAGGGATGCACGGACTTCAGCACCAAATGCCTCCGGGTGTCGATGAAGGCGCCTTTGCGCTGGGCGTATGAGCCCCACAACATGAACACCAGGTGCTCTTTCTGCTCTGCCAAACGCCGGATCACCGCATCGGTGAAAGTCTCCCACCCCCGGTTCTGATGCGAACCTGCCTGATGTGCCCGCACGGTCAATGTGGCATTCAAGAGGAGCACTCCCTGCCGCGCCCAGCGTTCCAAATTGCCGGAAGCAGGCACCGGTATGCCCAGGTCGTTTTCAATCTCCTTGAAAATGTTCTGCAAGGAGGGCGGTTGGGGAATGCCTTCCGGCACAGAAAACGAAAGCCCGTGGGCTTGTCCCGGACCGTGGTAGGGGTCTTGTCCCAAAATCACCACTTTCGTCTTGTCCACCGGGCAACAATTGAAGGCGTTGAATATCAATTTTCCGGGCGGATAAATGCGCGTTGTCCTGTATTCTTCGTGGACAAAAGAAACCAACGAAGAAAAATAGGGTTGCTCAAATTCCTCTTCCAAAAGCGCTTTCCAAGAGGGTTCAATCTGTACGTTCATGCCGGTTCCAATCAGAGGGTTACTTTGATTTCAAAGAGTTTCTGCCAACGCTTGCCGGTCACATAGAAGGTTTTCTTCTCCGGATTCCAGGCGATGCCGTTCAACACGTCGTCGTCATCGTCCAATTTCGCCCGCTCGGCAGCCGGCAGCAAGTCGCTCAAATCCAGTTCATACTTCACAGCCCCGCTCTCCGGGTCTATGGCAACGATGCGGTCGGTGAGCCATACATTCGCCCAGACCAACCCGTTGATGTATTCCAATTCGTTCAACTGGGGCACCATGCCATTGTGGTCATACACCTCCACTTCCTTGATGATGTTGAACGTCGAAGGGGCAATGTGGTACAATTTATGGCTCCCGTCACTCATAATCAAATAGTCATCTACGGTCGTAATGCCCCAACCTTCCGAGTTGTAGGTAAACGAAGATTCCATCGAAAAAGTCTTCAGGTCGTAAATAAAGCCGATGCGCGAACGCCAGGTAATCTGGTAAATTTTATCGCCGAAAATGGTAATCCCCTCCCCAAAGTATTGGCTGTCAATGTTCAACACGGAAAGAATCTTACCGTTCGCCATGTCGATTTTCCGGATAGACGATTCCCCGAACTGCCCCGTCCCCTCATACATATAACCGTCGTGGTATATCAACCCTTGCGTATAAGCCTGCGGGTCGTGGTCGTACACCTTCACCACCTCATAAGAGCATTTCACGGGAGCCGCCGCAGGCTTCACCCGCACGGTGGTTGTCAGAATGCCCCGCTTGTTTTCCGGATGCCAGGCAATGACTTTCACGGTACGCGCCCCCACCTTGTCTTCCCCCACCGCCAGGACAGCCCGCCGCTCATCCTTGCCCAAGCGGGCAACTTCCTTGCCGTCAAGGTAAACCACGGACGAGTCCAAGGCAAAGCGGTCTTTGCTTTCAAATTCCACCACCAGCTCGTCCCCGAAGCTATACACGCCGTCCTTTGCCGGGGTAATGAACTTCAGGCTGTTCACATACTTCACCTCGTCTCTTTTAGGCATATCGACTGCCGTCTCCTTCTGGGGTTGTTTTGCCCGGTTTCCGCCGCAAGAACAGAGGAAAACAAGGCAAAACAAATAAATAAAATAATGCATATCTCTCGGTTTCTATCAGTTTTCCAACTCCCATTCATATCCATCCTTCGTGTCCTTGACTACGATGCCGGCAGCTTTCAGTTCGTCGCGGATTTTGTCCGAAGTCGCCCAATCCTTTTTCTGCTTGGCTTCCGTGCGGATGGACATGACCATATCCAGCACCTTGCCCAGGACTTCGTGGTCGCGGCTCACGCTCTCCGTTTCTGCCCGCAAGCCCAGGATGTCGAATATCAAGTCGTGGTACAACTTCTTCAATTTCTCCAAATTCTCCCGGTCGATTTTCTCATTTCCGGCAACCAGGGAATTGATGACGCGCACGCCGTCAAAAAGATGCGCTATCAATATCGGGGTATTGAAGTCGTCATTCATGGCTTCCCAGCATTTTTCCGCCAAGCCATCCACATCCACGGTGTTCTCCTTGCCTGCCACAATCTTGTCCAAAGCCGTCACGCTTGCCATCAGGCGTTCATACCCCTTCTCGGCAGCTTTCAAAGCATCGTTCGAGAAGTCAAGCGGACTGCGGTAATGCGCCTGCAGAATGAAGAACCGCACCGTCATGGGCGAATACCCCTGGTCGAGCACTTCGTTCTCGCCTGAAAAGAGCTGGTCTAACGTGATAAAGTTGCCCAACGACTTGCCCATCTTCTTGCCTTTGATGGTGACCATGTTGTTGTGCATCCAGTATTTGACCGCATCGTGCCCGTAAGCTGCGGTGCTTTGCGCAATCTCGCATTCATGGTGCGGGAACTGCAAATCCAATCCCCCGCCGTGGATGTCGAAACGGTCGCCCAAATACTTCTGGCTCATGCACGAGCATTCCAAATGCCAACCGGGGAAACCGTCGCTCCACGGGGACGGCCAACGCATGATGTGTTCCGGCGTCGCCTTTTTCCAGAGGGCAAAATCCGCCGGGTGGCGTTTTTCCTCCTGCCCGTCCAATTGGCGGGTGTTTGCCAGCAACTCCTCCACGCGCCGCCCGGACAATTTGCCGTAATGGTATTTCTTGTTGTAAGCCTCCACGTCAAAATAGACGCTGCCGTCGCTCACATAGGCAAACCCGTTGTCCAGAATCCGCTGCACCAGAGCCTCCTGCTCAATGATATGCCCGGATGCATGCGGCTCGATGCTGGGAGGCAACGTGTTCAACTGCTCCATGTTCTTATGGTAACGGTTGGTGTAATACTGCACGATTTCCATCGGTTCCAACTTGTCGGCTTTGGCTTTCTTCTCGATTTTGTCCTCGCCGTCGTCGCTGTCATTGGTCAGATGCCCCACATCCGTGATGTTGCGGACATAACGCACCTTGTAGCCCAAATATTGCAAATAGCGGAACACCAAATCGAATGTGATAGCCGGCCGCGCATGCCCCAAATGGGCATCGCCGTACACAGTCGGTCCGCAGACATAAATCCCCACAAACGGAGGATTCACCGGTTCAAATACCTCTTTCCGACGGGAAAGGGTATTGTATATGTTCAACTTTGTTTCCATCGCATTTGAATTTATCAATTATCGGGTAAAGGTAGAAAAAATTTAGAAGTCCAAAAACAGAATGCCCGAAAATAAAATAGAGGGCGGCTCCTCCACGTTGCCGCCCTCCTTGTAGAAAATAATTATTTTATAGGCTGCATGTATTACATAATCAGCTTATAACCCTTGCCGTGTACATTGATGATTTCCACAGACGGGTCTCTCTTCAAGTGCTTCCGCAATTTGGTGATATACACATCCATGCTCCGGGCATTGAAATAATTGTCGTCTGCCCAAATGTTCTTCAGTGCATAATTGCGCTCCAATACCTTATTTACATTCAAGCACAGGAGTTTCAGCAATTCCGACTCTTTGGTCGTCAACTTTTGTTCCTCGTCCTCGTCGCTCAGCGTTTGCTTCTTGGAGTTGAAAGTCAACTTGCCGATTTTGAAAATCTCCTGCTCGTCTTCGGGTCGCAAGCCCACAGAACGGCGCAGGACAGCCTCAATGCGGAGCACCAGTTCCTCCATGCTGAACGGCTTGGTCATGTAGTCGTCAGCACCGATGCGGAAACCTTCCAGCACATCCTCTTTCATATTTTTGGCAGTCAAAAATATAATCGGCATTTCGCTGTTGATTTGACGAACCTCCCTTGCCAAAGTGAAGCCGTCTTTTTTCGGCATCATGACATCGAAGATACATATATCAAACGGGTGGTTCAGGAAAGCATCGTAAGCCACTTCCCCGTCTTCGCATAATTCTGTCTCAAACCCTTTTGCTCTCAAATATTCCTTCAAAAGCATACCCAGGTTCGTGTCGTCCTCTGCCAATAAAATTTTAATTCTCTCTTCCATAATTATTGAGTTTTAGTAAATCCAACGAAAAATATTTAGTTTAAAAACACAAAATCCGTTTTACTTGTTGTTTTTTTTCTGCCAAGGGCAAAAAAACATCAAACCGACTCCCTTTTCCCTCCGCACTTTCCACCTCAATTCGCCCACCGTGCGCTTCCACAATGGTCTTCACGTATGACAACCCCAACCCAAACCCCTTCACATTGTGTAAATTACCTGTAGAAACCCGATAAAACCTTTCAAAAATCAGCTTCTGGTCTTTTGCAGCAATTCCTATGCCATTATCTATCACGCTGACAACAATTTCATCACCTCGGTCGCGGGTATATAAACTAATCTCCGGAGTTTTTACACAATATTTAATCGCATTGTCTAACAAATTCGACACCACATTGGTGATGTGCACCTCATCGGCATACACCTCGTCTTGCTCCGCTTCCGGATAGCAAAACAGCTTGCCGCCCTTGTCCTCCACCCGCAGGCTGAACTTGCTTGCCAAGCTCTCAACCACCTCGTTCAGATGCACATTCTTCAATTTCAATTTCATCCGGGTCTCCGTGAACAAGGCAGTCTGCAGCACTTTTTCCACCTGGAAAGTCAGGCGCTTGCTCTCGTCGCGGATGATGCCCGCGATGTGGTCTATCGTCTCCGGCGAGTTGTTGACCGACCCGTCTTTCAGCATTTCCGCAGCCAGCGAGATGGTCGCGATGGGCGTCTTGAACTCATGCGTCATGTTGTTGATGAAATCATTCTTGATGGCAGACAGTTTTTTCTGCTTCACGATTTCCATGATGCAAAGCACAAAGCAGATGACCAACAGGAACGTAATCAACAGGCTGGGGAATACCAGCAGGACGGATGCCACGACGTCGGACGGCTTGTCCGGGAACGACAGGAACAAAAATGCCTCCTCGTATTTGCCGCTCCATGCCAATTTGCGGGAATAGGAGTACTCCGACTCCCGGCTGAAAAAGTTTGCCGAGGACATGATGACCAAACCGTCTTCCCGCACGGCGTATTCAAAGCCCAGGTTGATGCCGTTTTCCTTCAGGTATTCGCCAATGACTTGGGGCAATTTCAGATTTTTCAACTGCTCCTCCAAATTCCTCCCCGGCATTTCATTGCCTTTGTTCACCACCACCAAATCATAATCTTTCCCCAGCGACTCTTTCAATGCCTGGCGCGATTTCTCAATGGAGTTCAGCAATCCGCCGTTTTGCCCTTGCTGCCCGAATGCCGTTTCCGGGGTAAGGGCATCCCCCCCATACCCCAAAGGACTGCGCGAATAGTCAATGACAATGTTCATATCCTTCATGGAAACCTCCGGCTTCACCCCCAAACCGATGGGCATTTCGTGTACGAATCTCTCGCCGGCACCCGCCAGCATCTCGTTTTCCCTTGCCCGGCTGTATTCTTTTTCGCGTTCATCAATATAGGCAATCACTTGATCCAACGACTTATGCACCAAATAATCAAACTCTGCTTTCCGTTGATTGAAAGCCGTTTGGAAGTATTTGGCTTGCGTAAAAATCAAGCCCAACAAGGCGGCGCCCATGACAATGCCCAATACGATGATCTGCTTTTTTCTCATACCCCCAAATTTAATACTTTTTCGCCACAATAAGACGATGTTATGATTATTTAACTAAATCCCGCCTGTCCAGGGGTATTCGTCCGCCTAAAACAACGTCATCTGTTCACCGTCCGGGCGCGGCAACCGCTTCCCCAAATGCTTGAATGCCAATTCCGTCACCTCCCTGCCGCGAGGCGTGCGCTTCAAGAAGCCCTCTTTGATTAAAAAAGGTTCATACACTTCTTCCAGCGTGCCCGCATCCTCCCCGACAGCCGTGGCAATGGTGGTCAGCCCCACCGGACCGCCTTTGAATTTCTCAATAATGGTCAGCAGAATCTTGTTGTCCATTTCGTCCAAGCCGTACTTGTCGATGTTCAGCGCTTCCAGGGCATAGCGTGTAATCTCGTGCTCGATGCACCCGTTCCCCTTCACCATGGCGAAATCCCGCACCCGCCGCAACAAGGCATTCGCAATACGGGGCGTCCCGCGGCTCCGCGAAGCGATTTCCGCCGCCGCGCGGCTGGTGATTTTGGTTTTCAGGATGGCTGCCGAGCGGTTGACAATCCCCGTCAGCACCTCCGTGTCATAGTATTCCAGGTGGCAGTTGATGCCGAAACGCGCCCGGAGAGGAGCCGTCAGCAACCCGCTCCGTGTCGTCGCGCCCACCAGGGTGAAAGGATTGATTTGTATCTGCACCGAACGCGCCGCCGGTCCCTTGTCTATCATGATGTCAATGCGGTAATCCTCCATTGCCGAATACAGGTACTCTTCCACCACCGGGCTCAACCGGTGAATCTCGTCGATGAACAGCACATCGTTCTCTTCCAGATTGGTCAGCAAGCCTGCCAAGTCGCCCGGCTTGTCCAACACCGGTCCCGAAGTCGTCTTGATGCCCACGCCCAATTCATTGGCAATGATGGTCGAAAGCGTGGTTTTCCCCAGCCCCGGAGGTCCGTGCAATATCACATGGTCTAAAGCCTCCCCCCGCATCTTTGCCGCTTTGACAAAGACTTCCAAATTCTCGACAATCTTCCGTTGCCCCTGGAAATCACCGAAATTCAACGGGCGCAATGCCCGTTCAAACTCCCGGTCGGTTTCCTTCAACGCATGTTCCCTTATATCAAAATCGTCCATAATCTTTTACTTTACGCCGCAAAATTAACTTTTTCCGAGCAAACGGGCTACATCTTTCTCAATCTTGCAAATGGGCAGATAGCTCCCGTACTTGATATTTTGCCTCAACTGGTAGTCCACGCTGTAACGCCCCCGGTAGACTTCCCGCAGCCGCTCCCGCGACACCACTTGCCCCCGTTTGGCTTGGCGAAGCATGGCTTTGCACACTTCTTTGCAGACCAGGCTCACCATGTCATACAAATTGTGCCCCCGTACATATAAATATACGGTATCCGCCGTCACGCCCAAACGCTCATAATGCCTTTTGACCTTGCCCAAATCCACTTCCGGAAACCGCCGCTTGAAACTTTCCGTCCTCCGCGTCACCCGCCGCCTCAAATCCTCCAATGCCCGCTCCCCGTTCCGGTAGACAATGGGGTTGTTTTTCGAATTGGGCAAACCGATGTATTTGTCAAACTCCGCCTGGCTGAACACTGCCGGCTCCTTCCGCTGGAAATAGAGGTGCCACATAAAAAGGTCATACAATATGTGCGAATACTCCCGCATGAAACGCCGGAAATCGAATATCCGGTTCTGCATCCGCGTCGCCCGGCTGCACACATCGTCCAACCCCTCTGCAAAACAATGATGGTTTTCAAATGAATATGTATAGGTCTGCAAGACAAAATGCCCCGCATTGATTTGCCGTTCCCCCAACAAATAGCGGTAATCGCTGTCGATGCAAATGAAAAATCCCGGGCTCAGGAAATCGAAATATTTCAGGCACTGCGTCACCCCGAACGTCTCCCGCCCGTATTCATTCCTGGAGCCCGCAATGAAATGGAACCTGCCCTCCGGCACAAAATGCTTCAACACCGTGTTCCAAAAACCGATGTCGTCCTTGTTCTCCACATGGACAGCCGCACGGCAACGGAACATCTTTGCATCCAGCGCAAAACGCTTCGCCGCAGCGGCATAGTACTCCCTGCGCTCCCGCTCGTCCGTTTCCCTATTCTTGTGCCCAAACATAACGCATCCGCCTTTATCAGTCCATTCCCTTTAATTCTTCCCCTCCATGCCTTGGATTAAATCCTCCACAAACACCAACTTGTCTCCCCACCCATCCCCAAAGAGGCTGGGGGAATGCGTCGACGTAATGATTTGGCAATTCGGGTTCAGCCGCCGGATTTCCTCAAACAGCCGGTACTGCCATTCAATGTGCAGCGAAATCTCAGGCTCGTCCATCAGCAAAATATAGCCCTGCTCCTCCATCAGGAACACCCGCATCAAAATCAGCAACAACTGCTTCTCCCCCGACGACAACTTATACAGCGGAATCTCCTCGTCCCCGTCCATAAACACCAGGTGGTTCGTATGCGGGTCTATCTTAATCTGTTTCTGCGTCTTGGCAAACAGCCGGTCGACCGTCTCAAACAGCATCCGGATGCGCTCGTTGATATGCCCTGCCTCCTCCGGGAAATTCGTTGCCTTCAGCCGGTAGTCCGAGAAAGAAGGATTGTCCCCTCCGATGTCATACACCACCGTGTGCAACTCATTGTACAACTGGCTATATCCGCGCCCCGCCTTCGGACGGTCGCGCATCGGCACGTCGAACGTGCTTATCTTCTGATACTTCACGCCTGCCACTTCCCGCTTCAACTCCCCCGCAGCCATCTTGCCCTCATACACCGCCGTGCGGTCGCCCACCACCATCTTCACCTCCACGCCATACCCCTTCAGCCGCTTCACATCCGCCATCAGCATCGCGTCAATGATATTGAATAAAGTCGTCTTGCCGCTCCCGTTGATACCAATCAGGATATTCACGTCCGGGTTCAGGTTCTCCCAATGGAAGTCATACTTCCTCCACAATCCCCGTATCTCAATGCTATGTATTACATTTTCCATCATAACCTTTGAATTAATTCACACAAACCTACAAAAAAAACTGCAAATTCCACGCCATCCTGCCGAAAATTCCCTCCCGACATCGCAAATTTCCCCCACGCCCCGGCAAATCCCCCTTTCCCGCCTCCCTGAATGGGCATACTCCCCGCTTGGACAAGGCTTGGAATTCCAGTTACGCCAGATATACGCCATAGTTACGTCATAGCTTCTATCTTCGTTCGTTGTTCGATTATCCTTCGATTCACCTTCGATTAAAATCGAAGATGAATCGAAAAATATTCAAGGAAAAAACATGAATTAATACTTATACGTCTATCAGGGATAACTATGCCAATACTGCAATTCAGAGCCCACCCCAAGCGACGCCCAAGCCTTGAACAAGCGGGGCGAAGAGGGCACATACCATTTAACAGGGCACAAAAAAATTGTCCGGTGAGAACGACAAAAGTCGTCACACCGGACAATAAACTATCAGTAGGGAACTACATGTACAAATCGCGTTCACCCGAAGCGATGCGCTTGTAGTAGGTGAGGAAGGTGGGCAGGAGCTTTTTGTCTGTGAAGAAAGGCGTGTTCTCGATTTCCTTCAACTCTTTCTCTATCAGGCGTTCACCCACACGGCGGGTTTCGGGGGAAGCATAGTCATCCAAGTATTCGCGGAAAGTGAGGACGGCGTTCAGTTTGCAGAACTTGCCTTCCACGCCTTTCTCCAGGAGGTTCATGATTTTGTCGCCCGTGCGCCCGCAACGGTATCCGGCGGTACAGAACGAGGTGATGTGCCCGTCCTCTGCCAGTTCGCGGATGACGGTGTCCAGGCTGCGCTCGTCGCCGAGGGTGAACTGCACTTTGTCGGGGTTCTCCTCCTGCTGCTGCTTTTCGGCGTATGCGCCGATACCGATTTTGGAGGAGGCGTCGGTCTGGGTACAACCGTAATTGATGATTTCACGCCGCAAGGCAGCATTTTCGCGGGCAGTCACAATCAGCCCGGTGTAAGGCACTGCCAAACGGAGGACAGTCACTAGCCGCTTGAACGCATCGTCGCGCACCAGGTAAGGCGAATTCTCGCTCACGAAAGAGCCGAGCGCGGGCTGCATGCGCGGGAAAGAGATGGTATGGGGACCGATGCCGAATTGCCGTTCAAGGTCGTGCGCATGTGCCACCAAGCCCATGACCTCGAAGCGCCAGTCGTACAACCCGAACAAGGCGCCGATTGCCACGTCGTCAATCCCCGCATCCATGGCGCGGTGCATGGCGTAAAGCCGCCAGCGGTAATTGCCCTTGATGGTATTGCCGGGGTGGAGTTCGGCGTAACGTCCGTGGTGGTAAGTCTCCTGGAACACCTGGAATGTGCCGATGCCTGCCCGCCAGAGCTTGCGCAAGTCCTCGATGCACATGGGGGCGGCATTGATGTTGATACGGCGAATCATGTTGAATCCCTTGCCGGACGGGGTTTCGCGCTTGGTAGCGTAGATGGTGCGCATGGTCTCGGCGATGTAATCCGCGCCGGAGAGTGGATGTTCGCCATAGACGGCAATCACGCGCTTGTGCCCCTCGTCAATCACAGCCTCCGCCTCATGCCGTACCTCGTCCATCGTGAGGATGCGCCGGCGTTCGGCGGAATTGTCGCTCCGGAAACCGCAGTACACGCAGCGGTTCACGCAAGGGTTGGAGCAATAAATGGGGGCAAAGAAAACGATGCGGTTGTCGTACACTTTCTTCTTGACTGCCAGAGCCGCTTCGCGCATTTCTTCCAGCAGGGCAGGGTCTTCCACATTCAGCAGGACAGCCGTTTCTTCCGGCGAAAGCAATTTGATGTCCAGCGACTTTTGCAAGATATCCCTCACCTGTCCGGGGTCGGGATTCTTATATTTCTCTAAGTTCCCAAAGATAGACTCTTCGTTGATAAAGTCCTCTCCGTTAATCAAATACTTTTCAATTTCTGCAGGTTTTATCACCTGCTTCATCCATTCTTTTACATCCATGACGTCTTATCGATTTAATCTTTCAAAAGTACGGAAATAATCTTTAGATGCGACATGCGGAGGGGGAAAAGTTGAAAAAATGTGGAAACGGAGAAAATATTTTTTGTCAGGAAACATCAAGGGGCAAATGTTAAATAGGAAAATTTTTTCCTGTTTTTGTCACTTGATTTTTGTATATTCTTGTCTCTCTATAGATAAATAATTTGAGTAGGGAAATTTATGGACAGAGATATATTGACAAAATCATTGATTGGCCGACTGAATGATTTGGAGGCAAGGGAGTTGAAGGAATGGCTGGAGGCTTCGGAGGAGCACCGGGCATATTACCGGAAACTGCAAGGGTTGGCGATGCAGAAACAAAAAGAGCCGGTGGACGTGGAACGGAATTACCAAGAGTTCCTGCAAAAGATACACCGGCAGCCCCGGACGCGCAGCATCCGGATGCGGGGCTGGTGGGCAGCGGCAGCAGTGGCGGTCTGCCTGTGCGGGGCGACGTGGAGCCTGCTGCACCGGGAAGCGCCTGCCGTCGTGGAAGACATCCCGCTGGTGGTTGCTACGGAAGGAACGGATGCCCTCCTGCAGGTAGAGGGCGAAAAGGCGTTTCTTATCAACGAAGACACAGATGAGCAATTGCTCCAGCAATCGGGCACTGCCTTAGGCGAGGAGGCAAATACCATTAATTATATAGCTCGCCAGGATTCCGTGCCCGTCCAGCCCAAGACGCATTTGCTCAAGATTCCCCACAGCGGGGAGTTCCACTTAGAATTGGCAGACGGGACGAATGTTTGGCTGAACGCGGAGACGGAACTGGAATATTTAGTGCCCTTCGCAGCAGGGGAACGGCGGGTGAAACTGAACGGGGAGGCTTATTTTGAAGTTGCCAAATCCGACGTGCCCTTTGTCGTGGCATTCAAAGGCATGGAAATCCAAGTGCTGGGCACGAAATTCAATGTGCAGGCATACGAAGACAGCGAGCGTTTTGCCGCCACGCTGGTAGAAGGAAGCATTGCCCTGGAGACTGGCGCCGAAGCGTTGAAGCTGCAACCGGGAGAACAAGTCCGCAAAGAGGGGGAACATTGGGTTGTGGAAACCGTGGACGTGACCAATTGCATTGCCTGGAAAGACGGGGTCATCGCTTTCGAGGGCGAACGGCTGGAGGATATCATGGAAAAATTGGGACGCTGGTACGACATAGAAGTATTCTATCAAAACCCGGAAGTGAAGGACATGCGCTTTACGGGCAACATCGACCGCTACGAAGACGTGCGGATGCTGCTGGGCAAGATAGAAAAGATGAACGTCGTCAGCTTTACCGTAAAAGGGAATTGTATTACTGTATGCAAGAATAAATAACTTTTTATTTAAACTTAATCGATTGTTTATGAAGGAAAAGATCATGAACAGCTTCTTCACCAGGATGAAGAGGCATGGCGGCAGGCAGTTGCTCGTATGCATCTGTTTGACCGCATTGACCACAGTCAATGTCTGTGCCAAAAGCATGGCGCAGACCGTCACGTTGCGCATGAAAGAAGCAACATTGCAGGAAGTGTTCAAACAGCTGGAAAAGAAGAGCGACTACCGCTTCCTCTACCAGTCGGACGAAGCCGCTGCCACGAAAGTCAAGGACTTGGCAATGGTCAATTCGTCCATCAGCACGGTGCTGGACTACTGCCTGGCAAACACGGGATTGGGTTACGAAATCGATGGTAACTACATCATCATCAAAGCCCTCGACAAAGTGCCGGCAATCCCGCAGGAAATCGAGACCATCCACGGCGTGGTGACCGACACGGAGGGCAATCCCATCCCGGGGGTGTCAGTCATGATTAGCGGCACGACCATCGGCGTGAGCACCAACGCCAATGGCGAGTTTGAGATTGTCAAACCGACAAGCCAGACGGAGTTCTCGCTGGTGTTCAGCTTTATCGGGATGAAGGCGCAGAGCATTCCCTATAAGGGACAAAAAGTGGTCGCCGTGACCATGGAGGAAGACAGCTATGAGCTGGATGCCGCCAACGTCATCGAAACCGGTTACGGTCCCATCGACCGCCGCCACTCGACCAGCGCCGTGACTTCCGTGCGTGCCGAAGACATCTTGGTGCCGGGTATGTCGTCCATCGACCAGGCATTGGAAGGGCGCATCCCCGATTTGGTGCTGATGAGCAACTCCGGTGAGGTAGGCGCCACTCCCCGTATCCGCGTGCGCGGTACTTCCACGGTTTTAGGCAACCGCGAGCCGGTATGGGTATTGGACGGCATCGTCCTGACCGACCCGGTAGACCTCGACCCGCAAGTGCTGAACGACCCGGACTACGTGAACCTCATCGGTAATGCCATCGGCGGTATCAACCCGCAGGACATTGAACGGATTGACGTCCTGAAAGATGCTTCGGCAACTGCCATTTACGGTACGCAGGCTGCCAACGGCGTGATTGTAGTGACCACCAAAAAAGGACAGGTGGGCGAACCCAGAATTTCTTACTATCACGAATCCACCATCACCCGCCGTCCCCGCTATACGGACAGAAATGTGTATGTCATGAACTCGCAGGAGCGGGTACAGTTCAGCCGCGACTTGGTGAACCTGCACTACAAATTCCCAAACAACATGGAGATGGTAGGTTATGAAGGAGCTTGGTACGATTGGCAGAACGGAGCCATCACGCATGATGATTTCTTGAAACAAGTAAAATATTACGAAACCTTGAATACGGACTGGTTCAAGTTGTTGACCCATGATGCTTATTCGCATTCCCACACGTTAAGCGTATCCGGCGGTAGCCAGCAAGTCCGTTATTATGCGTCGCTGGGGTATGAGAAAGAGGACGGTGTCACCAACACCACTTTCGTTGACCGCTATACCATGATGATGAAGGTAGACGCCACCATCACGGACAAATTGAAAATCAACCTGAACATCAACGGCAACGTGCAGAAGAAAAATCACCTGCCGTCCGAACTTTCCGCCATCGACTATGCCTACAACACGACCCGCGCGCTGCCGGCTTATCATGAAGACGGAACGTATTATTTCCACGAAAGAGCCAATGTCTACGAAACCAACAGCAACTTTTTCCAATACAACGTATTGAACGAAATAGACAACAGTTCCAACACTTACGATGGAAACACGATGATGGCAACTTTGGTGGGACGCTACGACATCCGCCCGATGTGGTACGTGCAGGTAACCGGTTCCTACAGCCGCAGCAACACCACGCAAGAGACCTGGTGGGGAGAGAAATCCTATTATGCTGCCGCACTGAAAAATGCGGAATACGACGAGCAACCCATTGAAAATGACACAAAATGCGTATTACCCTATGGCGGCGTATTGAAGACTTCGGAATCCACCTCGGAATCCGCAACGTTCCGCCTCCAGCACAACATCACCCGGCGTTTCGGCATTGCCGAACAGCATTCCATCGCTTCAACCCTCGGTTTTGAAATCAGCTCCGTCAAAAATACAGCCAGCAGCATCGAGCGGCGGGGATTCTACAAAGACCGCGGATTGCAATTTGTCGCTTTGGATGACGTGGACAAATTCCCCGGCTATAAATCCTGGCTGGAACAGGGATATGAGCAATTGACCAACGGGCTGACTAATAAAATCAGCGGTTACATGACTCTGAGTTACACGTACAAGGAACTTTTCACCTTGAACCTGAACGGCCGTTTCGATGCTTCCAATAAATTCGGCAGCCGCAGCAACGAGAAATTCTTGCCCATCTGGTCTATTTCCGGTTCAACCAACCTGAAAAACTACTTCGCCCAAGAAAAGAATTGGCTGACGGAAGCCCGAATCCGCCTGTCCTTTGGACACCAAGGAAACATGGTGGACGGACAGACCCCGAACCTCCTGATTAAACAAGGAACTGTCAGTACGATTTATGACGGAGAGTATTATTCCACTGTTGCCAATCTGCCGAACCCCAATTTGCGTTGGGAAAAAACCGCACAGTTCAACGTCGGTTTTGACTTCGGTTTCTTTGACGGACGGTTGAATGTGAGCGGAGACTACTATTACAAGAAAACGACGGATTTGTTCTCCGATGTCAATGTTTCCCCCATCAACGGTATTACCTCCTACGTCATGAACGACGGCATCATGACCAACGAAGGCTTCTCCATCCAATTAAGCGGTTATCCGGTTCAAAACGACAATTTCCGCTGGTATGTCTCCACCTACTATTCGGTCAACAAAAACTCGAACGAAATCAACAACAACGACAACTATAGCCTTGACCAATACCTGTCCGGAACAGCTGTGGTCAAAGGGAAACCCATCAGCACCTTCTATTCCTACAAATTCTTAGGTTTGAACCCGCAAAACGGTACCCCGATGTTCGACGACTGGGCAGACCGCTGGTACTTGCTGAAAGGAAAAACTTTGTCAGAGGTCATCCCCTTGGTATTGGAAGACAGCGGTACCCGCGACCCGAAATTCTCCGGCAACTTGAACAACACCTTTACTTACAAGAACTGGAGCCTCGGTTTGAACTTCGCCTATAGCCTCGGTTCAAAAGTCCGGCTGTTCGAAATGTACGGACCAATCATGGACGGGGTTTCCTCTGCCACCAACATCCGAAAAGAATTTTTGGACCGTTGGCAAGTACCCGGCGACGAGCTCCGGACAAACTATCCGTCCATCATGAGCCCGTCCTCCGACGATTATGAGAAATACAGCTACCACTATTCCTCCTCCTCCCGGGCTGTCGGAACAAATAGCGGCGTAGTCACCTTTGCCGACAATATATGGCAGATGTACGATGATTCCAATTACCGGGTAGTAAGCGGCAATTACATCAAATTGCAATCCATGTCTTTGCGGTACCGCCTGTCTCAAAAAGCTTTGCAGAAACTGCCGTTTGAAGCCTTGAGTTTCAGCTTTAGCACAACCAACTGCTTTACGCTTTCTGCCAAGGAATTGAAAGGACAAGACCCGACGCAAGCCGGTTTCGCCGATGCCGGACTGTCCGTGCGTCCGACTTATACGTTCAGTTTGAATGTTTCATTTTAAAGGATTATGAATATGAAAAATAGTATATTAGCATTGATTTTATTACTGTCCTGCGGATGCGGCAATTTCCTGTCTGAATATTCCCAGGACATGGTAAGGGCAAAGACCATCGCCGACTTCGACGAAGTGTTGCTCGGCAGCGTCTACCTCCCAATAGAAAGCAAATCGTATGGAACGCTGATTGGCAATGGCAGCACACTTTCCTGGCTAAATATCATGGATGACGACATCAATGCCGTCCAAGCAGAAACGGGCAGCCCATCCGGAAGCTGGAATCTGCGCGACCGGTATATGGGATTAATGGAAAACAATTATGGGTATTATACGTGGCAGTACAATGTCCGGATTAAACCGACCGGTTCAGAAGGTCCTAATGATGTTACAACTTGGAATGACCTTTATGCACGTATCAATTACACCAACGTGATTTTGGACGAGTTGGCAGAAATCGACCCCAAAAATGATACGGAAGTTTTGCAGAAAAACCGGGTATTGGGGGAGACCTATTTCCTGCGGGCACAGTTCTACTTTTTCCTGACCAACCTTTACGGTGCACCTTATGCCCCGTCCACGGCAAACACAACCTTGAGCGTACCGCTGAAACTGACTGCCTATGTAGAGCACGACAGGGACAAGGACACCCAGTTTACCCGGGCGACCCAAGCCGAAGTGTATGCACAGATAGTCGATGACTTGGAGCAAGCCATTGCCCATTTCAAAGAAGGGGAAGTTTCTTCCTACCGGAAAATTTACCGTGCCAACCAGGAAGCAGCCCAATTACTGTTAAGCCGCGTGTACCTGTATATGCAGGATTGGGAAAATGCCCGGACGGCAGCCCGCGACTTTTTGGACATGGACGTATCCCTGGAAGTTCTGGGAGGAGACCTGACCAGCCCGTTCCTGAATGACGATAATTCAGAAATCCTGTTTTCACAAGGCAGCCAGCACCTGCAAAACGTCCTGACGGCGATTGCCCCGGATTTTTGCGTATCATCAGACTTATATAACCTCTACGAGGAAGGCGACCATCGGGCAAGCTTTTTCCAAATGCGTTCCAGCGACAGCCTCGCCTTGGTCAACAAATACGAAATGGACGGCGAGGAAGTGCTGAATGAACGGGTTACAGACATCATGCCTTTGCGGGTGGCAGAAGGATACCTGAACATGGCAGAGGCATGCGCCATGCTGAACGACCCGGAAGCCAATACTTACCTGAATGCCCTGCGGCGCAACCGTATCAGCGGATACGTTGACCAAACCTATAGCGGCGATGAACTGATTACCCAGGTACGCAACGAACGGCGCAAGGAATTGTGCTTCGAGGGACACCGCTGGTTTGACTTACGGCGTTATAAAGTGAATGAAGTTTCTCCATTCTCAAAAATCATCACCCATGCCTATCATTATTACAGTACCGCCAATCAGAATTATACCGGTACCGAAATATACGAGATACTACCCTTTGAAACGAATGTTTGGACATTCATGATTCCTGAGGATGTAATTGAATTTGATAAGGTAGCCATGCCCAACAACGAAAGAGACCCAAGAGCTATTACGGTAGTGGATTCTACAGAAGATGAAACCGAATCAGAAGAAGGAACCAATTAAAAACAAAGACACGATGAAAAAGTATTTATTCTATTTGATATTAGCATTTGTCTGGGTGTCTTGTGAAAAGGAAGACACGTTAGAACCGAAGATTGATTATTTCAATCTGTATACCATTGCGCCAGATCCCAATGACTCCGTTCAGCAACTACGTTATGAGATTTATACAGAATACGGGATTCCTGTATATTTCTCGGATACCGTAGGGAAATACCCGCTGACTGTCAATGTCTACGGTGATACGGTCTACGAGTATGAACTGATGGACTTGAATTGGGAATTTACGAACAGCTCCGAGGACAGCCGTTCCATTGAGTACATCTTTTTGAAAGACGACACGGAAAAGTACAACGCCCTGCTGTTTGCCCAAAAATTCCTTGAAAACAGTTCCCCGGCATTGCGTCCCTTGTCCATGCTGTTGGTTGATACTTTAAACATCATGGAAGATGCAAGCGAGGGTTATGTTTTCAATCATGAACTCCACAATTTTCGGACAATGGTCTGGGGTGGGGTCACCCTGCTATCGGAAGAAGACCAGACGGCTCTGATTGAGGAGGCTTGCAAAAGCTTAATCTCAGAAAAAATCCAGAATTATACTTATGAACTTACCCAGTTCCAAGTAGTTTCCCAGGATTATTACAATAAGTCATACCCGACTTCTCTTCCTGAATATACTTCAGATTGCATTACAGAATACGTCGATGAAAACAATCCCATGGCATACTACAATACTTGGTTCGGTTCAGAATATCTGAACATCACTTACGGCATGTATGACGGGATACGCCATACACATGAAGAGGCTGTTGCTATCTTAAATGAACGAAGGGATGCCTATTGTGCGATTGTAGGAGCTTGGGGCTTTGTCTATGGTTATGGAAGAATGGCAAGCTATACTGCACCTTCTGCAGAGGATGACCTCAATTGCTATTTGGAACGCCTGTTAAGCGACAACCCCACAGCCTGGTTTGAAAGATACTATTCCAATTACCCGTTGGTGATGAAAAAGTATGAAATTCTCTACAATTTGATTGTCAACGAACTGGGAGTTAAATTAGATAATAATGACGAAGAACAAGAAGAAGAGATATGAAAAAGATAGTTTACCTTTTGTTTGCCTGCATGGCAGTATTTGCCTGCAAGGACGAAGAGTCAGGACCCGGATACACGGTTCCGACTGTAAATGAAGCACCCGATTTCACGGATGTAGACGGCAAAGTGTATAAATGTATCGAAATCGGCGATCAGATTTGGATGGCAGAGAACCTGGCAAGAAGATTGCCGTTGGGCTGCCGCGACGGGGTGTTTACTTATAACGAAGAGGTGTTGGATAGTGTGGATTATTCTGACATCACTGTCAGCATCGCAAGTACTGAATTTAAAACTTCTTTTTGGCAAGCCATGGAAATGGCTTATAATGACGGAAAACTTACTGACAGCGATTGGGAAATCATCAACGGATATTCCAATACGATGTCTATCAGTTCTCTTTTGATGAATCTCCGCTTTGACCTGCCTACTGCAAGTTACCAAGTTGTCAATGGAGAATGTTATAGCACAGCCATGGAGTTGGCTCGTGAGATGTTAAAAGAGCCTATCTATGAAGCTGCTGTCATTGAAGGTCAAGAGCATTTTGAAGCAGCCGAATTGAAAAACGGGCATTATTCCGAAACCTACGGATTGCTTTACACTTACGAAGCCGCCCTGCAGGCAGTGCCGGAAGGTTGGCGTCTCCCGACTGACGAGGACTGGGAAAAATTGGAACGGGCTTTGGGCATGGCTGCCTCAGAACTCGACAAGACCAACGAATGGCGTGGCAACCGTGAAGCCGCTCTGCTGAAAGAAGGCAGCGAGGGCATCGGTTTTGACGTGCGCTATGGCGGCGGCAGGGGCTTGACCAATCTGCAGAGCAATGACCACATCAATTATCTTAACTACGGACAAAATGCTTATTTCTGGTGTTCAGACCGGATTCAGGCAGACACGGTAGGAATCACGAGAAACATTGCCGTTTATACGGACAAAATCATGAAAATGACCACTTTATTCTCTACGGAACGTTCACAGAGATTCCCGGTACTGTACAGTGTCCGTTGCGTAAAAGACAAAAACTAACACACGATGATGCAAAGATTCAAGACGATTTTATTAGCTGTTTTGTGCATGCTCCCCTGGATGGGGAGCCATGCCCAAAGCATGTATGGGGATGCCGTGAAGGCGGACGTGAAAATGAAATATGTGTACTCCTTAGACGAGGCTTTGAAAAAGGCAAAGAAGGAGAAAAAGCCCATTTTCTGCAACTGCTTCGAGGACTGGGCGATGCCTTGCCACGGGATGAACAAAAAGGTGTTCAGCAACCAGGAATTTGCCGACTGGATGGACAAACATTTTGTCAACCTCTTTATGGACATGTCGACCGACGAGGGGGAAGAATTTGCCTCCACCTATAACGTCAAATTCATGGCACACTACGTGATATTAGACCCGGACGGCAAGCTGATTCACCGGATTGTGGGCGGCGCAGAGTTGCCAACTTTCCAGGAAGAAGTGGCTTGCGCCCTCTCGCCCAAAACGTCCCTGGCAGGCATGACCGAGACTTACCGGAAATCCAAGAAGCACGGGAAAGATTTCCTGCTCCGCTATTCAGATGTCTTGCGGGTTGCCAACGAGGGCGATACTTACAAGCAAGTCGCCGAAGAATATTTCCGGATGCTGAAACCGGGAGAATGGTCTGAAAAACAGAACTGGACGATTTTTTCCGAGCGGGTGAGAGGCAACGACACCACTGCCTTGAATTACCTGATTGACCACAAGGCTGACTTTGTGGCATCTGTCGGCTTGGAAGACGTGGACAATACCATTGCCCAAGTGTACCAAATGGCACTGCTGTTTGCCACCACCGGCGGAAAGCCCATCCCGGCAGAACAGTTGGCAAGCATTGAAGCGACACTGCAAAAAGCAGGTATCCCGGCAAACCACGATGTGTTTGGCTTGTGCCACATGGCAGCCCTGCGCGATGCCGGAGAGGTCATGACCCTTCTGGACACGGTGGCTGCACGCGTCCCGGGAATGGATACCCGCGTGTCGCGCATGATTGACAAATCGCTCCTCACCCTGATTGACAAAGGGAAAGCCGAGCGCGAAAAGATTTTGGCTTACCTGAACGGACGGATAGCGCAAGTGGATAAAAACACGGCAGCAGAATACAAATCCGCCATGCTGGAAGCCGGCGTGGAGGGTGGCATCGTTTTTGAGGAGCTTTCGCTGGAAGAAGCGTTGGCAAAAGCCAAAGCGGAAGGCAAGTATGTATTCCTGGACTGCTACACCTCGTGGTGCGGTCCCTGCAAGGTGATGAGCAAGCAAGTGTTTGTCCGCAAAGCGGTGGGTGACTTGTTTAATCCCACGTGCATCAACATCAAAATCGACATGGAAAACGGCGAAGGTCCTGAAATTGCCAAACGCTACGGCGTCATGGCATATCCTACGATGTTTGTGCTGAATGCCGACGGGAGCGTGAAATACCGCCTGCAAGGGGGCATGGAAGCCGGGCATTTTTTGCTGAAAGCCGGCAACGCCCTCGACCCTGCCATCTCCTACACGGAACTGAAAGGCTATGGCAGCCTGGCGGCTTGTCCTTTAGAGAAACAGGCGGATTACATCATTGCGCTGTGTGACGGAGGTGAATTGCGGGATGCCAGCCAAGAGATTGCCGCTTACCTGAAAGCAGTGGAGGGCAAAACGGAACTCTACCCGGCAGTGTGGAAGCTCTGCAATCATTTCTCAGACCGTCCCGCCGACCCGGTATTCCAATTTGTGGTAAGCCATTGGAGCGATTTCGCGTTTGTTCCGCAAGCCGAGTTGGAGGGCAAGACCGAGCGTCTGCTTTTCCCGCAGTACATTGCCTACCTGTCCGGCAAGATGGACAAGCAGGACTTTGCCCAAATCAAGAAGCTGGTGGAGAAAGCCGGTTTCCGGCAGGACTACTCCTTGGTTTATCTAGACCGCATCGTGGCAGCTGCCGACAAAAAGGACTGGAAAGGGTTGATGGACTGCTACCGGAATGAGGTTGCCCGGCTGCAGGATGCCAAAACCCGCCTGAACCTAGATGTCCTCCTGCATTACTTTGCCACCGGTGCCCCTGCCTCTGTCAAAGAGCAGATGGTCGCCTACGTGCAAGACTGCATCGCCTCCGCCGACCCGAAAGCCCTGAACGGCTACCGGAATTTGCTGGCGGAGCTGAATAAATAAAGGAATTATTTATCAAAGGGGTGACCCAAAAGTCAAGGACTTTTGGGTCACCCCCTTTTCAATAAAAAGTTGTTCTCCCTTGCGCATAAGCAAAAAATAGTTCTTCAACCTGATGGTGCAATGAGGAATAATCACTATCTTTGCAATAAACAATATATTGTTTATTGATGGAAAATTTCTGTGGTTATGAATAATATAATAGCATTTAGCATGGCAACCCCTAACGACGTGGCACGACAAATTGCAGCCAGGGTCAAGACCAGACGGTTGGAACTGGATTTGACTCAAGAGGGTTTGGCAACAAGAGCCGGAGTTAAGTTTGCCACTTACCGCAGGTTTGAGCAGACAGGCGAAATTTCATTGCAAGGGTTGCTCCAGATAGGATTTGCCCTGAATGCACTAAGTGACTTTGATGCGCTTTTCGCACACAAACAATACCAGTCGCTGGAAGATGTCCTAAACGAACAAAAAGTCACCCGAAAAAGAGGCAAGAAAAATGAATAGCATCAAACAAATAGAGGTCATTTACGACAACCGGTTAGTCGGACGATTGGCTCTGACACAAGAGGGATTGTGCGCCTTTGAGTATTCAACTGATTGGCTCAGTTCAGGATTCTCCATTTCGCCATTTGAATTGCCATTGCGAAGCGGGGTCTTTATTGCCAGGCGGCACCCGTTTGAAGGCGGCTTTGGCGTTTTCGATGACAGTTTGCCTGACGGTTGGGGCTCGCTCATTTTGGATCGTTATCTGCAACAAAAAGGTATCCATCCGGGGACGCTCTCTTTACTAGACCGCCTTGCATTAGTCGGTTCAACAGGGCGCGGGGCATTGGAATTCCGTCCGGACAAAAGTATCACATCAAAACAGGATTACGCAGACTTTGAAAAACTAGCTCTGGAAGCAGAACAGATTCTCGACAGCGATGAATACACCGGGGAAGGGATAGAAGAATTCCAACGCCGAGGCGGTTCGCCGGGAGGAGCCCGCCCCAAGATTTTCACCCGTTATGACAGCAAAGAATGGCTCGTGAAATTCAGAGCCAAAAGAGATGCCAAACGCATAGGCGTAGAAGAATATAACTATTCGCTTCTCGCCAAAGAGTGCGGCATTGAAATGCCGGAAACAAGACTTTTCGAGGGCAAATATTTTGGAGTTGAGCGTTTTGACAGGACACCCAACGGCAAATTGCATGTCATTAGCATGGCAGCCCTTGTCAGAGCCGATTACCGTTTGCCGAGCATTGACTACACGCATATCTTTCAGGCATGCGCAGCCTTGACCCATAATGTAACTGAAATGTGGAAAGTTTACCGCCTAATGGTTTTTAACTATCTAATTGACAACAAAGACGACCATGCAAAGAATTTTGCTTTTGTCTATCGTGACGGAAACTGGCATTTCGCTCCGGCATACGATTTGTTGCCCAGTGATGGCATAAACGGATTTCGTACAACCGCAATTAATAACAGCATAGAACCGTCAGAGGAAGATTTATTTGCTGTCGCAATAAAAACAGGGCTCAACAAGAAAGAGGCGATGGAAATTTTCGAGGAGACAAGGCAGAAGATTCGCCGAGCATCACTCAAATAACCCTTATTTCCGCGACGCATATTTCACGTTTGCCGACGTCGGATGCGTGATTAATTCGTCACCAAGTGAGCGAAAGACAGACGTAACTTTCCATCTGCCATTGCAATGTTCATAAAAATCCGCAATAATTTTTCCCGGTTTTTTTTGAAATGGAAATTTTTATCTACTTTTGCGAAAAGTTGAACTTATCAGAACGACAGTGAAAACATATTCGGCAGAAGAAATTATCGCAGGTCTCCGGGAGAAAGACGAAAAGGTTTTTCGCTTTTTGTTTGACACCTATTTTGAGCCAATGGTGCATTTTGCCGAATACATGCTGGCAGACCACGCGGAAGCAGAAAACATCGTGCAGGACTGTTTCCTCCACCTGTGGGAGAAAAAAGAGTTCCCCGATATTTCCGACATCAAATCGTACCTCCTTACCCAAGTCAAAAACGCCTGCCTGAACGAGTTGCAGCGGCTGCAACTGGAAGACAAGCACAAGAAATGGCTTGCCGAGGCGTACATGTATGCCGAACTGCCGAATGTGGAATACGACGAGGAGCTGGTAAAAAAAGTGTGGCGGGCAGTGGATGAATTGCCGGAACAGACAAGGGCTGTTTTTGCCGCATGCGTCTTGGACGGCAAGAAATACCGGGAAGCAGCCGAGGAATTTGGCATTTCCATCCACACGGTCAATACCTACATCAAACGGGCGTACAAAGCCTTGCGGGACAAGTTGGGCGCTTCCCTGTTGCTTTTCATGATGATGCCGGAGAGACCCGTCCCCAAGCCCGCAAACGATAAAAACGGAAAATAATTTTACCCCAAATTCCTCTTCAACCGCTCCAGTCCTGTACGTTCCAGGGGAGTATCGCGGAAGAGGGCTTTGAAACGGGCAGGGGTCATGGCTTGCCAATCCGCAGCGGTCAGGTTCATGGCTTCAGGAGAAGGGCGGAAATCAGCGACGGAATGTTCCGCCAATTCCTTGTTCCAGGGACAGGCTTCCTGGCAAGCGTCACAGCCAAATATCCGCCCGCCTGCCAAACGCTTCAATTCCTCCGGGTAGTCGCCTTTGTTCTCAATGGTCTGGTAAGAAAGGCACTTCCGGGCATCCACTTCGCCGGGCGACAAAGCACCTGTGGGACAAGCCTCCACGCAGCGGGCGCACGTGCCGCAATAGGAAGCGGTGAAGGGTGCGTCGTAGGCATCCATTTCCGCCGTAATGACTGCCACGCCGATAAAACAATAAGAGCCTAAGCCTTTTCGGATGAGCAATGTGTGCTTCCCCTGCCAGCCCAAACCAGCCCGACGCGCCCAGGCATGTTCCAAGACAGGCGCGGAGTCCACAAAGCAACGTCCCTCCATGCCCGGCGCGAGTTCCCGGAGTTGCTGCAACAAAGCATGCAACCGCTCTTTAATCACCAGGTGGTAGTCTTTGCCCCTGGCGTACATGGCAATTTGCGGAATCCCTTCTGCCTGGCGGGAAGAATTGTAGTAATTAGTCAGCGTAACCACCACCGAGTGTGCCCCCGGTACCAACCGTTCCGGGTTTTCGCGCACCTCCATGTTCCGCGCCATGTAGCCCATCCCGGCATGCTTCCCGGCAGCCACCCATGCCCGCAGGTGGTTGACCTCATCGGACAACAAAGCGGCAGGCGCAATGCCCACCGCATCAAACCCGATTGCCCGGGCAATTCCTTTTACGGCATCCGCAGACAAGATCATAGGCTCAAATGTCGAATCCCAGTTCCAGACGGGCAGTCTCGCTCATCCGTTCCGGCGTCCACACCGGCTCGAACACCAAATCCACGGTTGCCGACGTGATGCCCTCAATGTCCATCACCACGTCGTGCACCTGCTGCACAATCTCGTCCGCGATGGGACAGCCCGGTGCCGTCAGCGTCATGTGGATAATCACCTCCGTGGGTTTCGGGAAATCAATGCCGTACACCAATCCCAAATCCCAGATATTCACCGGTATTTCCGGGTCGTAGACTGTCTGCAATTTCTCGATTATCAAATCTTTCATCAAATTCTCGCTCATAGCTTTGCTGTTTCGTCCGTTATTGATTCTGCTGTTCTTTTGCCACTGCCGCCAGGGCGTACATTTTGATTTGTTTGACCATGGACAGCAATCCGTTGGAACGGGTGGGCGACAAATGCTGTGTCAAGCCGATTTCGTCAATGAAACGCAAGTCGGCATGCACGATGTCCTCCGGCTTTTGCCCCGAAAACACACGTACCAGCAGCCCCGCAATCCCTTTCGTGATGATGGCGTCGCTGTCCGCCGTGAACCACAGCCGCCCGTCTTTCATCTCCGCATGAAACCACACCCGCGACTGGCAACCCTGGATGAGGTTATCCTCCGTCTTATGCACCTCGTCCATTCCGGGCAAATCGTTGCCGATTTCAATCAGGTAAGCGTATTTGTCCATCCAGTCGTCATAAATGGCAAATTCCTCTATAATTTCATTCTCAATTTCCTGTATTGTCTTCATACCTCACTGTATTATTTCATCCCGAACATTTTAGCCACTTTGTGCAACCCCTCGCAGAGGAGGTCGATTTCCTCCCGCGTGTTGTACATCGCCAGGGATGCCCGCACCATGCCGGTCACTCCATAATGCCGCATCGTCGGCTCCGCGCACAATTGCCCCGTGCGCACGGCAATGCCCTGCTTGTCCAAGAGAATGCCCGTGTCGGAATGGTGGATGTCCCCCAATGCAAAAGAAATGACCGACGATTTCATCGCTGCCTCCCCGAATATCCTCATCCCCGGCACTTCCCGCACCCGCTCCATGGCATACTCCAGCAGTCCGTGCTCGTAAGCGGCAATCTCCCGCAATCCCAAATCCTCCACATATTTCAATGCTTCACCCAATCCGATGATACCGATAAAATCCGGCGTCCCCGCTTCAAACTTAAAGGGCAGTTCGTTGTAAGTCGTTTTCTCGAAACGCACCTCCTTGATCATCTCGCCTCCGCCTTGCCACGGCGGCATTTTCTCCAGCAGATGCTCCTTGCCATACAATACCCCCACGCCTGTGGGACCGTATATCTTATGTCCGGAAAATACGAAAAAGTCGCAATCCAACGCCTGCACATCCACCGGAATATGCTGAATTGCCTGCGCCCCGTCCACAACAACCTTTGCCCCCACGGCATGCGCTTTCGCAATGATTTCCGCCACCGGGTTTACCGTCCCCAGCACATTGGACACATACGCCACGCCCACCATCTTCACCCGCTCTGTCAGCAAATGGTCGAACGCCTCCATGTCCAACTCCCCGTTGTCGCGGAAAGGCACGACTTTCAGCACGGCTCCCTTGCGCTCACAAAGCATTTGCCAGGGCACAATGTCGGCGTGGTGCTCCATTTCCGTTACCAGAATCTCATCCCCCTGTCCGATAAACGCCTCCCCGAAAGAATACGCCACCAGATTCATCCCCTCCGTCGTTCCCCGCGTAAAAATGATTTCCTTGTCCGAAGCGGCATGGATAAAACGGCGGACAATTGCCCTTGCCTCCTCGTTGGCATCCGTACAACGGTTGCTCAGGTAATGTACGCCCCGGTGCACGTTGGAATTGTAGCGGTAATAGTATTCGTCCATTTTCTCAATCACCCGCCTCGGGCGCTGGGTTGTCGCGCCATTGTCCAGATACACCAACCGTTTGCCATAAACGGTTTCCTGCAATATCGGGAAATCCTCCCTTACTTTTTCAACGTCAAACATGGCTTCTATTTTCTACATTGCATCATACAATTGTAACATTTTGAAAGTTCGCCCCGCAAGCGTTTTTCCACCAGCATATCAATCTGTTCGCGCAAGGGGTCTAATTTCACCCGCTGGATGATGTCGTGCGCAAAGCCGAACATCATCATCATCCGTGCTTCTTCCAGCCCGATGCCCCGCGAACGGAGGTAGAACATCGCCTCCTCGTCAATCTGTCCCACCGTCGCCCCGTGGCTGCACTTCACATCATCGGCATCTATGACCAGCTGCGGCTTGGAGTTCACCCGTGCCGTATCGGAAATCAACAGGTTGTTGTTTGCCTGGTAAGCCTCCGTCTTCTGGGCGTCCGGGCGCACCCGGATGCAGCCGCTGAAATTGGCAGTTGCCGCGTCGTCCAGTACCCCCTTGAAATGTTCGTTGCTCCGGCAACGGGGAGACACATGGTCGATGTACGAAAAATTGTCCACCACCTGGTTCTTGTCCGAAATGTAAATGCCGTACAAGCCCGTCTCCGCCCCTTCGTCATTCAGGGCAACGTAAAAATTGTTGCGGATAAAGCCCCCGTAGAGCGTCACCAGTGTGCTGTCGAAATTGGCGTTTTTCCCCTCG
This sequence comes from uncultured Odoribacter sp., assembly GCA_944321145.1. Lineage (GTDB taxonomy): Bacteria > Bacteroidota > Bacteroidia > Bacteroidales > Marinifilaceae > Odoribacter. The sequence continues at coordinate 98,711 of CALUKF010000002.1, forward strand.
CTGACTAAGACGGAATTGATTTGCGAAGCCCCCAGATATTGGTTTTGCACTTGGTAATAGTCCAGGTGTGCATTGTCCTCCAAGAAGATTTCCGTCGCATTGTTCACGAGGAAACTCTGCTTCGAAAGCGTGTGGTCACACACCAGCAACGTGGCTTTCGCATGCCGTCCCAAAATCACCAGGTTGCGCTGGAAAGCCATCAAGTCGCCTTTTGCCCGCAACAGATTGATGATTTGCAACGGACGCTCCAGCACCACCTCGTCCGGCACATAGATAAACACTCCGTCCTGTGCGAATGCCGTATTCAGGCTCGCCAGCCCGTCTTTTGCCGCCGCCGGCACATTCCGGTTGTAATACTTCAGGAACAGGTCGGGATACCGCAGGCTTGCCTCTTGCAGGCTGCATATCACAACCTCCTCCGGCAATTCAGGTTGCAGGTTTCCGTCAAACCACCAGCCATTGACCGTTAATATCGGATCGGTCACCAAGTCCGTCACCGCGCAATGGAATATCTCGTTCAAGTCCACATCCTGCCGGATGTACCGCAGCACCACATTGTAGTCCCGCCCGAACACCGGCACGAGGTTCGCATACACATACTCCTCCTTTCCTTGGGGCACGCCGCCCGCTGCCTTGAAATGCTCAAAGGCAGCCTTCCGCACAGCATTCATCCCCATGCCGCACCCCGCCTGCAATTGCTCATAGCCTGCCTCGAAAAGCGCGGCAAAATCGGCATTTATTTTCTCCAAATCGTTCATCTCTTTCCTATTTACGAAAGCGGAGGATTACCTCCTGTTCACTTCTTCCTTAATCCAGTCATAGCCTTTGACTTCCAGCTCTGCCACCAACTCCTTGCCGGCAGTCTTCACAATCCGCCCGTCGTAAAGCACATGCACGACGTCCGGCACGATATAGTCCAGCAGCCGCTGGTAGTGGGTAATCACGATGGCGGACGTATCCGGGCGTTTCAGTTTGTTCACCCCCTGGGCGACTGTCCGCAGGGCATCGATGTCCAGCCCTGAATCCGTCTCGTCCAAAATCGCCAGTTTCGGCTCCAGCACTGCCATTTGGAATATCTCGTTCCGCTTCTTTTCGCCGCCGGAAAATCCCTCGTTCAGCGAGCGGTTCAGCAGTTTGCTGTCAATGCCCACCAATTCCATCTTTTGGCGTATCATCTTCAAGAACTCCCCTGCCGGGTAAGGCGGAAGCCCCCGGTACTTGCGGATTTCGTTCACAGCCGTCTTCAGGAAATTGACCGTGCTCACCCCCGGAATCTCCACCGGATACTGGAAGCTCATGAAAATGCCTTCCCGCGCCCGGTCTTCCGCCGGCATTGCCAGCAGGTTTTTCCCGTTAAACTCCACCTCGCCTTCCGTCACTTCGAAGCGTTCGCGCCCCGTCAGCACCGACGACAGCGTGCTCTTGCCCGCCCCGTTCGGACCCATGATGGCATGCACTTCCCCGTCCTTGATTTCCAAGTCGATTCCTTTCAATATCTCTTTGCCGTCCACTGCGGCATGTAAATTCTTAATCTTCAACATAACTTTCGGTATTAAATGGTTTCACCCGTCAGCCTATCGAACCCTCCAGGCTGATTTGCAACAATTTTTGTGCCTCCACGGCAAACTCCATCGGCATCTTGTTCAACACATCGCCGGCGTATCCTTTGATAATCAACCCCACGGCATCCTCAGTCGAGATTCCCCGTTGGTTGCAATAGAATATCTGGTCTTCCCCGATTTTCGAGGTCGTCGCCTCGTGCTCCACCTGGGCGCTGGAATCCTCAATCTCCAGATAAGGAAAAGTATGCGCCCCGCACTTGTCGCCCAACAGCAGCGAATCGCACTGCGAATAATTCCTTGCCCCCTTGCATCCCTTCACCACCTTCACTTTCCCGCGGTAGGAATTGCTGCTGTAGCCTGCGGAAATACCCTTCGACACGATGCGGCTCCGCGTATTGTTCCCGATGTGTATCATCTTGGTGCCCGTATCTGCCTGCTGGTAATTGTTGGTCACCGCCACGGAATAAAACTCGCTCACCGAGTTGTCGCCCTTCAGGATGGTACTGGGATATTTCCACGTGATGGCAGAGCCGGTCTCCACTTGTGCCCACGTCAGCCGCGCATTCTCCCCGCGGCAAATGCCCCGTTTCGTCACGAAATTATAAATACCGCCCTTCCCCTCCTTGTCGCCCGGATACCAATTCTGCACCGTGCTGTACTTCACCTCCGCATTCTTCTCCACGATGATTTCCACAATGGCGGCATGCAATTGGTTCTCGTCCCGCTGCGGCGCCGTGCAACCCTCCAGGTAACTCACGTACGCCTCCTCGTCCGCCACAATCAGCGTCCGCTCGAACTGCCCCGTATTCTGCGCATTGATGCGAAAATACGTCGACAACTCCATCGGGCAACGCACCCCCTTCGGGATATATACAAACGAACCGTCGCTGAACACCGCCGAATTCAGTGCCGCGAAATAATTGTCCGCATAGGGCACCACCGTCCCCAAATACTTCTTCACCAAATCCGGATGGTTCTTCACAGCCTCCGAGAACGAGCAGAAAATCACGCCCCGTTCCGCCAGCGTCTCCTGAAACGTCGTCTTCACCGACACACTGTCCATCACGGCATCCACCGCCACACCCGACAACGCCATCTGCTCCGTCAGCGGAATCCCCAGCTTGTCAAACGTCTTTTTCAACTCCGGGTCTACATCCTTCCAATCCTTCCCAGCCTTCTGCTTCGGGGCTGCATAATACACGATATCCTGGTAATCAATCTCCGGGATATCCAATTGCGCCCACCGTGGCATCTTCATCGTCAGCCATTTCCGGTAGGCTTTCAACCGGAACTCCAACAACCATTCCGGCTCGCCCTTCTTCGCCGAAATGGCACGAATCGTCTCCTCGCTCAGCCCCTTCTCTATCGTGTCCGTCTCCACGTGGGTCACGAACCCGTACTTATAGTCGCTTCCGGTAACTTCTTCTATGATATTTTCCATAATTCTACTCTCAAATGCAACAACGGCTTGCAGCATGCGCGCTTCCCGTTGTTCGGTTCTAATTTGCAAAATTACGAATATTTTCGGAATCGCGAACCATTTTCCCCTGCTTTTCCCTTGCAATGCTCCCGGTTTGCTTCCCGGTTTCTTTTGACTTTCCGGTACCTTTCCAGTACCTTTGTAGTACCTACTTAGTACATCTGAACAGCAAAGGTGCCCCCAAGATACCCGCAAAGTCCCCGGAAAACCACTGCAACCCCCAACCATCCCGGCAGAAAACCACCGGAGAAAAACAAATCCCCTCCCTCGAATTTCGGGGAAATCGGGGATTTCACCCTTTCAAATTTCGGGGAAACCCGGAAATCTGCCATTTTAAATTTCGGGGAAATCGGGATTTTTGTCCAAATAAATTTTGGGGAAATCGGGAATTGCCCTACTTTTGTGTAAAGCAAAGCAATCAAAAAATCAAATGAACGGAAAGAAACCATTGACGGAATTATCTGCGCTCGGGGAGTTCGGGCTGATAGACCACCTCACCCGGGACATCAAGTTGCAAAACAAGTCGTCGCTGCGGGGCGTAGGCGACGATGCCGCCGTGCTCGACTACGGGGACAAGAAACTGCTCGTCAGCACCGACATGCTTATCCAAGGCATCCATTTCGACCTCACCTACACCCCCCTGAAACACCTCGGCTACAAATCCGTCGCCGTCAACGCGAGCGACATCTATGCCATGAACGGCACCCCGCGGCAAATCACCCTTGCGCTGGCAGTGTCGAACCACTTCTCCGTCGAGGGGCTGGAGGAATTCTATGCCGGCGTCTACGAAGCATGCAACCGCTACGGCATCGACCTCGTGGGAGGCGACACCACTTCCTCCAAAACCGGCATGTGCATCAGCATCACCGTCCTTGGCGAAGCCGCAGAGGACGAAATCGTCTACCGCAACACCGCCCGCCCCAACGAACTGATTTGCGTGAGCGGCGACCTCGGCGCCGCCTACATGGGGCTGCAACTCCTGGAACGCGAAAAACTGGTATTCAAGGGGAACGAGAATGCCCAACCCGATTTCACAGGCTATGAGTACATCCTCGAACGCCAGCTGAAGCCCGAAGCCCGCAAGGACATCGTGGCAACCCTCCGCGAGAAAGGCATCCGCCCCACCGCAATGATTGACATTTCAGACGGGCTGGCATCCGAAGTCATGCACATCTGCAAAGAGTCCGGCGTGGGCTGCAACATCTACGAAGACCGCATCCCCATTGACTACCAGACCTTCCGGATGGCAGAGGAACTGAACATGAACGCCACCGTATGCGCCCTCTCCGGCGGCGAGGACTATGAACTGCTGTTCACCGCCCCGCTGGACAAATACGACCTGCTCACCGCCCTTCCCGAAATCCACGTCATCGGGCACACCGCCAAACCCGGCGAAGGCTGCCAACTGATTACCCGCGACGGCAACAGCTTCGAGCTGAAAGCCCAGGGATGGACGAATTTTTCTGCATCAACCCCCGAAAAACCGACAGACCATGGAGAATAACCTCAGAAACCTCTTGGAACAACTGCGCCTCCACCACGAGGCAGGCAACCGCCACGAATTCATCGCCGCCCTCCGCACGCTCATGGACAACCGGCGGGATTACTTCCGCCAGGGCATGGAAGAAACCGCCCTCCTCGAAGGCTTTGCCGACGGGCTGTACAAAACCCTCCTCCTCGAACTCGACGAAGAGGAGGAGGAAAGCATCGAGACCGCCGAGCTGGCATACATCGCCCTCTGCCGCCTCATCAACAGCGACGCCGCCACCCCGGAGCATTACAAACAGCGGCTCCTGCTCCTCCACTACTTCAACGACTATTTCACCGACTCCATCATCGAGGTATTCCTCGCCGCCTACCGCAAGGAGCACCTGCTCCAGGCGCGCAACCTCGCCCTGGAATGCATCGACAAAATGCAACTGGCAGACATGTTCCACCTCGAAGAGCACGAACCCGACTTCATCGAAGGCGACGAACAAATCGCCGATGCCTGCAACGCCATCGAGACCGACCCCGACCTCTCCGACGAAGAACGCCGCAACGCCGCCCTCCTCCACAAAGTGCTCTACGCCTACCTGAAAGCGAAATACAAAACGCCGCCCCTATGACGTGGAGGCATCTTTTCCCCCACCGGGACAGGTTTTTTGCAGGTTTTTTCTCCAATATTTTGCAAATTAAAAAATAGTGCCTATATTTGCACCCGCAAAACAGCCAATGATGGTGTCATAGCTCAGTCGGTAGAGCAAAGGACTGAAAATCCTTGTGTCCCTGGTTCGATTCCAGGTGATACCACAGGCAAAGAGAGAGTTCCCCGCGAACTCTCTCTTCTTTTTATGCAATCCCCTCCTCAAAATCAAGCTAAGCAATTCCCAAATCTTCCATAAATTTCGACAAGCGAACCACCGCAACCTTCGGAAAAGTTATGCTCCCTAACACACGAAAATGAGCATCTTCAGTGACAATATAATCCGCACCCGCAACAATTGCACAATCCACAAATTTATTATCATCCGGATCTTGCTCTATTAAATAGAAATGAAAATGAGGAGCAAAAAAGCGAGTGAATGGACTACGTACAATGGCATTAACAACGTTACGCGCCACAACAGCATTCGCCACACGTTCAAGAATCTCCTCATACTCGTTCAAAATCTCATTGCTTACACAAAGTTCATATTCCCCTTTCCGGAAAGCATCCCAAGCCGGACGATACGGGCTATGCTGTGACAATATTTGCACCAAGCAATTAGTATCCAAAACAATAAGCCTTCTCATGGTTTGTAGGGTGTACGAAAATGGGCTTGTTGGAAATTCCGGAGCACTTGTTCATTCCATTGACCGGTCTGCCACAAGCGTTCCAACTCCTCGTCAGCCCGCCGGGCAAAAAACTCAGACAAGGCATGCTTCAATGCCTGCAACTCTTCTTCGCTGTCAATATCTGCCAGCATGTCGAGCAACTCCAATTGCGCTTTATTAAATACAGTCTTCATCTCATGGCTTTATTTCTATTTGCAAAGCTACAAAAAATCCTACAAAATATGCCACGCCCTCGGATATTTTCCCCAAACACCCCTCCTGCAGCTGTCCGGCACTCGTGCAAGGCAGGGGCAGAACCTATATTTAAGTTACACTTAACTTACAGTTGAGTTACATTTCATTTAGAGATAAACCTATTCTCAACCTATTATAAACCTATTATCATCCTATTCCAATATAATAAGAATAGGTCAAAGATAGCTTCTCATATAAGCATCCTGTAACAGGAATCTAACTTACGTGTAACTGAAATATAAGGGAAATACAGGCTTTGACCTGTTCCTGCACCTGCCTTGCACGGGTGCCGGACAGAGGGCGGAAAGAACAGGGAAAAGCAAGCAGGCAAAAGGAAAGGGCAGGACATGAAAAAACGAGGGGCTGCGCACCGAATGCACAGCCCCCCGCAGAGTAGGAGTGTATAAAAACTCCTATTGCGATGGGATTATTTTTTCAGGTATTCAATCATGTAGTCCACGTAAGCGGCAGCTTCTTTTTTGGTGAAGCGGTCTTTGGCGGTCTGGAGCACTTTCTGCCAACGGGCAAGCTGGGCTTTGGTGGCTTTCTCTTTCACGGAGTAGACAATCATGATGGGGAACTCTTCGCCCGGCATGTTCTTCACTTCGCGCTCGCAAGTGGTCAGGAGTTTTGCCTGGTCGCCGGCAAGGGCTGCCTTGGCGATGTTCACTTTGGAGAGGAGGGCTTTGCCGTTGGCGAGATTCAATGCCGTGATGTCCTTCTTCAATTGGTCAAGGGTCTCGGCAGTGGCTTCTTTGTCGCGTCCCATGATGACCATCATCAATTTGTTGTCGAAGAGGGAGGAGATGTAGCCGTCTACTTTCTCGGCACCGAGGGCAGCGATGAACTTCTCGCGGTTTACCAGAAGGTAGTTGGCAATCTCAGAACCCTGCGGAGCCAAGTCGTTGTTGGAGAAAAGGAACCAATAGTCTTCGGACACTTTCTCCTCGTCGGTGAGGCTCTTGTAAAGCTCTTCTGCCACTTTGCTTGCATTGGCGTCATATACCCCAAGGAGCGCTTGCGCATATTGGGCAAGGAATGCCTTGTCGCGGTTGCCTTCGTTGTATTTGGCGTCCATCACGCCGAGGGCTTTGTTTTCGTCGAAAGCCTCCTTCACGCGTTCGATGAAGTCATCAGCCTGACCGCCGCCCACGAGTTTGTGGCGCAGGGTACCGTCGGGGTTGAGGATTACAAACGTCGGGTAAGCCTGCACGCCGAACTTCTTTGCCAATTCCGGACCTTCGCCTTTCTCCATGTCATACTTCACGCAAACAAACTGATTCATGAAGTCGCCCACTTTCTCCTGCGGGAAAATCTGCTCGGTCATCATCTTGCACGGACCGCACCAAGAGGTGTAGCAGTCGATGAACAGCATGCAGCGGGTCTCTTTGGCTTTTGCCAATGCCTGCTCGAAGGTAAGTTCTTCAAACATGGTGCCCACGTGGGCTTTCTTCTGAAGGTAATAAAGGCTGCCTTCCACATAAGATTTCATCTGGTTGTTGTCATCCATGCCGGCAATCACCTTCTCCAATGCAGCGGCAAGGCGCGCATAATCAGCCTTGGTCAATTGTTCGTCCAATTGGTAAGCTACCCCCAAAAGAGTGAGGGCTTGTTCTGCATCCTCAGAAGCAGCTTTCTGCTCGAACAAGTCTACGAAACGCTTAGCATCCTTGGATACGGCAATGTCCGTCAATTCATATTGGTCGAGAAGCTCTTGCTTCTTGGCAATGTCAAGAGCTTCGATTTGAGTCTTCAGGTCAGCCATTGCGGGCAGTCCTTCCACTTTGCGCCCGTACAAATGTACAGCCAGGGCAGAATAGTATGAATTAAACAGGTATTCGTCCAGCTTCTCCTTGCCGATGTTCTTCTCGAATTTCGGGAGATTAGCGAGAATCAAAGCGAAATCCTCAGAGCCTGCCTTTGCGCTGGAAACCACCGGCCAGAAGTCGGCTTTCAGCTTGTCCTTCTCGGTCATCTGCGCCTTCAATTCGTCGAGCACTTTCTGCGCTTTCTCCTCATCGTAAGCGTCCTGCAGGGCTTCGTAGTAAGCGGGCAGCTCTTTCTTCTTCATTTTGCCGGAAGCATACTTCTCGTCAAGGGTGAGGAGGCAAGTCTTCTCGTCCAAGCCTTTTGCCACGCGCTCAATGAATCCCTGGAGGTCACCGCCGCCGACAATGCGGTGCTGCACCGTGCCGTCCGGACGGATAATCAAAAACGTCGGGTAGGCACGCACGTTGAATTGCTTTGCCAGGTCTACGCCTTCGCCTTTCTCCATGTCGAATTTCACGCACACGAAGAGGGGATTGAAGTAGTCGCCCGCTTCCTTCTGGGGGAATACCTCGTTGGTCATCATTTTGCACGGACCGCACCAAGAGGTGTAGCAATCCATGAATACTAACTTATTCTCGGCTTTCGCCTTTTCCAATGCTTCCTGATAGGTCAGGCTTTGGAAATCAACTCCCTGCGCGAAAACCATTGCGCCGCACAAGAGAGCCAGTGTCAATGTAAATAATCTTTTCATAATGGTAATCTAATAGTTTTATGCCCACTAAGGTACGGGATAATCCGAATTTTGCGGCATTGAAAACGGGGATTAACGTGGATTTATGATTCCATTTGCTTTATCTTTGCATTTGGAAAATCGCACGCGACCATGAAGGAAAACGACACACATCCCAACACCGGCGAACGGCTGCACCGCTTCACGGCAGACATCGGGGGCATCCCCCTGCCGGAGCAGTTCACCTACCCGTTCCACTACACGCCCCACCCGCTGAGCGTGGAGGCGGCACGGGAAGTGCAGGCATACCTCGCCGCACGGGAGGACTGGCAGGCGGAAGTGGCACAAGGCAAAATGTTCGGCGTGCTCGTGGTGCGCGACAGCACGGGGCAACCGGGCTTCCTCACCGCCTTCTCTGGCATGCTGGCAGGGCGCAACTGCCAAGACTACTTCGTGCCTCCCATCTACGACCTGCAAGAGGCAGGCGGTTTCTTCCAGCCGGAGGAACAGGCGATTTCCTACCTCAACCGCCGCATCGATGCCCTCGAACACGACGGGCAGTACCTCCGCCTCCGCGAAGCCCTCGAAGAGGAGGAACAAACCGCCCGCCTCGAAACAGGACTTGCCCGCATGCGCCTCCAGGAAGCCAAAAACCGGCGCGACCAGTGGCGCGCAACGCATCCCGGCGAAGCGGACACGCCGGAAATGACCCGCGAAAGCCAATTCCAAAAAGCGGAATTCCGCCGCCTCAAACAACGCTGCGCCCAAGCCGTCGCCGCCCGGGCAGCGGAAGTGGAAGCATGGGAGCAGGGCATTGCCCGCCTCAAGGAGGAACGCCGCACGCGCTCCGCTGCCTTGCAACGGCGGCTCTTCGAGCAATTCCACATCCTAAACGCCCGCGGAGAGACCAAAAACCTGTGCACGCTTTTCGCCGAAGCAGGACGCGGAGAACCGCCCGCCGGGGCAGGGGAATGCGCTGCGCCCCGGTTGCTGCAATATGCCTACCTGCACGGGCTGCAGCCGGTAGCCCTGGCGGAATTCTGGCAAGGCGCCTCCCCACGCACGGAACTGCGCCGCCACGGCTGCTATTACCCCGCCTGCAAGGGGAAATGCGAACCTGTCTTGCGGCACATGCTGCAAGGATTGGACGTGGAGCCGAACCCACTCGCAGCCGCCACCCCCGCGCCCGTCCTCGACATCGTGTGGGAAGACCCCTGGCTCGTGGCAGTCAACAAACCCGCCGGCGTCCTAAGCGCCCCCGGCAAGACAGGGCAAATCTCCCTGGCGCAACTGGTCGAGGCACGCTATCCCAGCAGCCGGTACGTCCACCGCCTGGACATGGCAACCTCCGGGCTGTTGCTCTTTGCCAAGGATGCAGAGACTTACCGGCAGATGCAGGCACTCTTCCACCGCCAGGCAGTCCGGAAGCGTTATGCCGCCTGGGTAGAAGGCATTCTCCCGTCGGACGAGGGCGTCATCGAACTGCCCCTCCGCCCCGACCCGGACGACCGCCCCCGGCAGTGTGTCGATTTCCGGCACGGGAAGCCTGCCGTGACGCGCTATGCCGTCGTCGCCCGCCGCGAGGGGCGCACGTTGGTGCACTTCTACCCCCTCACGGGTAGGACGCACCAACTCCGCGTGCATGCCGCCCATCCCCTCGGGCTGAACGCCCCCATCGTGGGCGATGCGCTCTACGGGCATCCTGCCGACCGGCTCTGCCTCCATGCCGAAGCCCTCGAATTTACCCATCCCGTCACCGGCAAGCACGTCCGCATCGAAAAAAAGGCTCCGTTCTGACGCCTGCGCCTGCATTCCAAAGCACTGGTTTCCAATAAATATAAATAAAAGCGATATGAGCATCGAAATATAATATTTGTTTCGTACATTTGTAATGACTAATATTGCAACAGAAAAGCAACAATAACCATTAATCAAAAACGTTATGAGTATCAAAGGCACAAAAACAGAGCAAAACCTGCTGAAATCATTCGCAGGAGAGTCACAGGCAAGAAGCCGTTACACCTTCTTTGCAAGCGTTGCAAAGAAAGAAGGGTATGAACAAATCGCAGGCGTCTTCATGGAAACCGCCGAACAAGAGAAAGAACATGCCAAGAAATTCTTCAAATACCTGGAAGGCGGCATGGTAGAAATCACCGCAGCCTATCCCGCAGGCATCATCGCCACGACTGCCGAGAACCTGAAAGCCGCAGCCGAAGGCGAAAACGAGGAATGGGACCAGCTCTATCCGGAGTTTGCCCGCATAGCCGACGAAGAAGGCTTCCCGCAAATTGCCAACACCTTCCGCCAGATTGCCAAGGTAGAGGCTGAGCACGAGAAACGCTACCGCACCCTCCTCGCCCGCGTGGAATCCGGCAAATTCTTCGAACGCGACGAAGAAATCGAATGGCAATGCCGCAACTGCGGATACGTCCTCAAGAGCAAGAAAGCCCCGATGAAATGCCCCGCATGCGAACACCCGCAGGCATTCTTCGAGCCGAAAAAGAACAATTATTGATAGGCAATGATTTTACTCGCAAAGCCGGAACCGGACTGCCCGTTCCGGCTTTGCTTTTTAAAGAAGAGCCCCCAGCAAGCCAATAAGCAGCGCTATTTTTATTTCATACGGATAATTTGCAATTATTTTCCCGCGCCCCGCTTGCACATCCCGAACTTTTCCCTACTTTTGCGCCCGATAAAACAACATTAAAAACTAAAAACGATGAAAACAACAGAAATGGTAAAAAAATGCCTGCTGCTCCCCTTGCTGGCTGCAGCATTCATCGCCTGCTCAGACGATGACGACAACAACGGTGGAAACAACGACGGAAAAGAAACCGCTTCTTTCACCTACGAGTTCAAAACCAACCAGACCGTGCTTGACATGGCAGACGTGACCATCCGTTACATGGGTGCCGACAGCGTGCAGCACGAAGAACCCCTCACCGACACCGTGTGGACAAAAACCCTCACCGCCGACCATTGGGACGCTATTGCAGGCTTCCAAGTAGAATGGAAGCTGAAAGCTGATTTCGAGAACACGGCAGAGTCCTATGAAATCGCAAATGCCTACATCTGCTCGGCAAAAGCCCTTAAAGGCGAAGGCGTGGTTGATTTCAAGAATCACCAAAACAGCGAAAAGATGACCATCGGTGCTGACAAAATCGTTGAATACTTCGCTGACGGCATCGCTTGCAGCCATGCCGACCGCATCGACGCCGCAGGAAATGTTACCGACACTGAAATCACTTGGGGCGAGGACGAAAACACTCCCGAAAATCCCGATGAGGGCGGAGAAGAAACTCCCGAAACTCCGGGACAAGAATAACAACTTTTACTCTTGCTTACATAAAGAAGCCCGGCAGCTTGCGCTGCCGGGCTTTTTTGCATCCCCCACAAAACTCTTATTCCTCGTAAATGAACGTATAAATCTCCACATATCCATAGTCGCCTATCTTTGTTGCAACTGTTGCTTCCCGTACATAGCCCTCATCGTCCACCGTATATTCAAACTCAGCTACATAACCTTCAGACTCCATACGTGCGGGCAACTTTTGGTAACGCTTTCCTGCAATGCACAACAAATATTCATTGGAATAACTAAACAAATCATTATAAATAAAATCAATATTCATATTATTTGCCACATTGCTTACCTCAATGGTGCTATGTCCTACATCCGTCATCTTTTCACCATCCTCTTCATACTCAAATATATGATCCATGCTTTTCAAATTACCGCCACTGACATGCAATACTTTATACTCTAGATTACCATTAGAAACCCATTCATCATTTTCCAACTCGAAATAAGTATAATCAATCCGATTCAGGTAACCACCTGAATATTTATATTCGCATTCATCCCGATAACCGGAATATTCAGTCACATGCTTCACCACATAACCGTCATTATTCAACTCATAAACCTCATCCTCCCCATCCTCTTCATCTATCACTGTAATCTTCTTATCTTCATAAACCACAGTGTAGTCATCTGAAGAATTGCTGTTCTCACTCGTACGAGAAATCTTTGAAAGGCGTCCCTGTGCATCATAATCAAAAAGTGTGATATACTTATTAGAAGAGTTGTTATTTTGCTCTTCCACCCGTACCAGCTTCTTCTCCTTTACTACAACGCCGGAGCCGCCGTTTCCGGCACCTTCACCATTACCCTTGAAACCATCATCATCATCGGAACATGCCGTGAACATCGCCATGGCGCACATTATCGCGCCTGTCATCCATAAAGTTGTCTTCATTTTCTTTTTGATTAATACTTAACATACATTTTTAGACGTGGCAAATATACACAAAGCACATAGCAAACACGTCTCCCCAATGCCAATATTTTATTAATGAAACGTTAATCCTTAGCGGTTATGGAAATGTCCTGACATACAAAGCTGCCATCGCGCCGGCAATCTTTTGAAACCCCATTGGAAACATAAACTTTGTTAAAATACGCCCTTGATTCGCCCGTTTGTCCCTCAATGGTAAAGCATTATCCTCCAGCAGAATGGCATATATCATGTCTATCTCATCCCTATCCCCTCTCTATCTACTCGCTATTTGGAGATAGGGGAAATATTTTGTATATTTGTCGGAGGAAGTAATATATTATTTTGTATCCAGAGCTTAACCATTGCCTTACCTATGTGAGAGGATATGCCGGGCACAAGAAGGGCAATAAGCAAGGCAGGCGGAAAGCAAAGATGCAAAATGCGAAACATTTAAAATAGAGAGACATGGCTATCGTCAAACCAACATTGGGAAAGATTTCCGGACGGGTCGGCAACATGATTGTCTATGAAGTGAAAGGGCAGACACGCATGCGGTCGGAACCGCTTGACGCCAAGAATCCCCGGACACCCAAACAGGTGGCGCACCGTAACAAAGTGCGCGGCATTTCGGACTTGTTCAATTCAACAGACATGCGTTTGCTGGGGACGTTCGACCGGGCAACAGCGGACACACTGATGAACGGGTATAATCTCTTCCTGAAACGCAACCTTAAAGCGCTCAATGCCGAAGGGCAAGTGGGCGACCCGGCAAAGTTGTGCCTTGCCGCAGGGGTGTTGCCGCTGCCTTCATCGCTCAGTGTGGAGACGGAGGAGGACGGGACGGTGCGTTTCGCATGGGGCGAGTTGCACAATCCTGATTGGAATAGCTCTTGGGATAAGCTGCAAGTGGCAGCTTACGGGGAATGCTTGGAGGAAGATGATGACGAGCTCTACCTCTACCTTCTCGCGAAGGACATTGCTCCCGCCCATAAGCATGGGTGCGAGTGGCGCCTGCCGGAGAATACGCCGCGCCCCGTGTGGCTCTACGGCTTTTTCAGCAATGAGGTGTCGGGCAAGGGGACGGACAGCTTCCTTATCGGGCATTTCGATTAACGATTAACAATGAATGATTAACGAAGAGAGAAGAAATATGCCCCTTACCGGGCAGCGTGACAATGAGTTGAGTGGATGAATCGAATTAGACCAAAACCCAATTTAAGTAATTAAAAAGGGCATGCAACTTGAGGTTGCATGCCCTTTTCTCGTTCATCGCTTATCGTTCGTCGTTAATCGGATGCGGAGGTCGCGGAAGCCGATGTCGCTGTTCTTGTTGGCGGGGTGGGTGATGCCGAAGCGGCATTCGTGGATGACGGAGGGGTCGACGGTGAAGGCGTCGAGGGGCAGGGCGTACATTTCCTGCGGAACCTCCGGGTCGATGAGGTAGGAAACGTGGTCGCCGTAGCGGTTGTAGAGCTCAACGATGAGGGTGTTCTCGCCGCGCTTGAGGGGCAGGCGGAGCACTTCGGGCTTGGAAGGAACGCCGCCGACGTAGGTGCGGACGGAGATGTCCTCGCCGTTGAGGATGACGCGGAAGCCATCAGCCACACCGAAGCGGACGAGGATGTCCTGGTCGCGGTCGGAACGGATGGAGTGGCGGACGTAAACGGCTTGTTTGGCACCCGTGGGGATGTCGAGGGGTATGCCCCAAGAAAGCCCTTCGAGGGGCGCAGGAGCCGCCTCGGATTCAAAAGGCACGGCGTTGAAACGGTCGTCGCAAGGGGGATAGATGGAGACTTCGCCCCAATGCACGGAGCCGGGCTTGACGGCGAGAGGCTCAGGAGTGCCGCCGGAGAGGCGGATGTTGCGGGCAACGCCGTCGAGGGTGAGGGTCACTTCGTCGCCTTCATTGCCGGCGGTGTAGAGAAGCACGGGACGGATGGAGGATGCCTTGGAGGTGAAGTGCCAGGTCATGCCGACGATGCTCCGGTAGGTGGAGTAATAGTCCATGCTGGAGTAAGCGTAGACGGGAACGGCATTGGCAAGGGAAAGTTCGGTGGTTTTCAACACTTCGTCGGGCACCACGCGAAGGTCGCCGGAGAAGGATATTTTCAAGACGGTCATACCGCAATCGGGCTGCACGGAGGCAGGGACAACGACGTGGAGGTCACGGCCTTTCTGGCGGTATTCCACGGGCGTGCCATCGGCAAGGAGGACGGCGGCAGATGCCTGCGCAAGAATGCCGGAGAGGCGGAGGGTGCGGTCAGACGGCATTTCGGAAACGAAAAGGTAAAGGTCGTTGCCTTTGCGGGTGACAGCCCCCCAAGGGAAGGAGTGGTCGAAGGGGGAGGCAGTGGTGCCGTAAATGGCTTCGGCGTAGCGGCTGACCCAAGCGCCCATGCGGAGCAGGGCATCGCGCTCAAACGCCACCACGGAGCCGTCGCCCCGGGGACCGATGTTGAGGAGGTAGTTGCCCCCACGGCTGATGACGTTCACAAGGCTAAGGAGCTTCTCGTTGACCTTGTCGGAGAGGCTGCCGCGTTCTTGCCAAGAGCGGTAGCTCCAAGTTTCGTTGAAGAAGGATGCGGCGGTCTGCCAGGGGGTACCAATCTTATAGTCGGGGATTTTATTGTCTGCCATGACGGCGAAATCGCCCCGGTCGTTGCCCAGACGCCCGCTAATCATGCACTGGGGCTGGAGGCGGGTGACAAGGTCATAGAGTTCCTTGCTCTGTGCGGAGGTGAGAGAACCCATGTCGAACCAGATTTCAGACACGGAACCGTAGCGGGTCATGATTTCCTCTACTTGCTTCATGTTGTAGCGATGGTGCTCAGGAGACACCGCGTCGGCATTGTGAGGAGTGATGCGGGTGCCGGGGAAATGCCAGTCGATGAGGGAGAAGTAGACTGCAAAGCGGATGCCTTGGCGTTGGCAGGCTTCGGAAAGCTCCTTCATGGGGTCGCGCCGGAAAGGAGTGGCGTCGACGATGTTGTAGTCGGAGTACTGCGTGTGGTACATGCAGAAGCCGTCGTGGTGCTTGGAAGTGAAGACGATGGACTTCATGCCGGCAGCCTTGGCAAGGGCAACGATGGAGTCGGCGTTCCAATGCACGGGGTTAAAGCGGGCAGCGACTGCCTCGTAGTCTGCCTTGGGTATTTTGGCAAAGGACTGTATTTGTTCGCTATAGCCATCGCGGACGGGTTGTCCGTTCCAGACGCCGCCCAGCTCGGAATACAAGCCGAAGTGAATGAACATAGAGTATTTCTGTGCCAACCATTCGGGGTTGGGTTTCTGCTGTGCAACGGCGATTTGCGCCACGAGCAGGAATGTGATAAAGAGTAGTTTACGCATAGTGTGATGTTTAAAATAATATTTTCGGGCAAAGGTAGGGATAATGTTCGGGATTACAAAATCAGCGGAGCTTGGGGTTGGAGCGGTGGCGTTCGGGGTCGCGGGCGGTCTTTTTGGCAAAGGATGCCTCGATGGCGGCGGTGAGGTCGACGCCGGTCTGGTTGGCAAGGCAGACGAGCACCCAAAGGACATCCGCCATTTCCTCGGCAAGGTTGTCGCGCTCGCCGGGCTTGAAAGACTGTTCGCCGTATTTACGCGCCATGACACGGGCGAGTTCGCCGACTTCCTCCATGAGGACGGCGGTGTTGGTGAGTTCGTTGAAGTAGCGGACGCCGTATTGCTTAATCCAGGCGTCGACTTGTTGCTGAAGGTCGCGGAGTTCCATGTCAGATGCGGTTTTTGGTGTCGATGAGGATGGTAACGGGACCGTCGTTGACCAGTTCCACCTGCATGTCTGCGCCAAAGACGCCGGTGGGAACGGGTTTGCCAAGGGTGTCGGCGAGGACTTGGACGAAGCGCTCGTAGAGGGGGACGGAGATTTCGGGTTTGGCAGCGTCGATGTAAGAGGGGCGGTTGCCTTTGCGGGTACGTGCCATGAGGGTAAACTGGCTGACAGCAAGGATGTCGCCGCCGGTTTCCAAAATGGAACGGTTCATCACGCCTTCCTCGTCATCGAAGATACGCAGGTTGGCAATTTTGGCTGCAAGCCAGGAGATGTCCTCGTCGGTGTCGTCCGCCTGGATGCCTACCAGGACGAGCATGCCGGCAGAAATGGAGGAATGGAGGGTGCCGCCGATGGTGACGGAGGCGCGCTGTACACGTTGTATAACTGTTTTCATTGTTATCCGTTTTGTCGTTCTGTCCGGCAAAATTAGGAATAATCGGGGAAATTGGCGTGTTTTGGACAGGGATTTTGTGATGAGTAGCCAAGAGAGGAAAGAGTATTTCTTTTGCAAAAAGTGGGGAGGGGGATGGCGGTTTTTCCGATTTATTTTGTATTTTTGTCCGTTGAAATCCGGCTGAGTAGTTCAATGGATAGAACGGAAGTTTCCTAAACTTTAAATTCGGGTTCGATTCCCGGCTCGGCTACTATTTGAAAATAAGGCGGATACGTCATCCAATTTAAGAATCTACCCATAGGAGGAACAGACCATGCAAATCACTTTATCAGCCGAAGCCTTATGGAATATGCTACAGTCCCTCAGTCCGGACAATAAACGTTGGCTGGGTGAAAAACTAATCGAAGCCGCTTGCGAAGAAGAAGATGTTCCAGGTCAAATGACCGTTGCCGAAGCCAAGGAATGGCTGGCAGCCTCAGAACACCGTTTTGAACAAGGTGAATGTGTCACCGAGGAGGAGATGGATAAATTCTTCGAAACTGTGAGGATTCACTTCTTTTGGCATACCAGCCAAGACCCCGATTCTTTGCCCCAAAACATCAGGGAAGAGTAAGCGGGAGCTCGGCAGAGAATATGAGGCGTGGGTCTTGTCGCTCTGCGAGGGTGCGGGTGATGACGCCGGCGGAACGCCGCACTTTGCCACGGAAGAGGGTTTTGCCTTTGTATTCCACCGTCAGCGGACGGTCGAGGTCTAACATGTCATCGTTCAGGAGGAGGGTCACGTGCGCATAGTCGCTGTGGTCTATGAATATACGATTGCCTTCGTGACGGACATGGAGGAGCATGCCGGGACGCGCTTCTTCTTCGGGCACTTGCAGCCAATATAATGCGGGGGATACCACATCTTCCTGACGCCAGACGACTTCGGCGGGATAGGGATTTCGGCGGTATTGCGCCATCCAGGCAATGGCGGCAGTGTCAGCCCTGTCCATCCAATGCCCTTTGCCGCTTACAATATGCGTTTCGTGGATGTAGCCTGAGAGGTTTGCCGCGTGGAGGCTGTCTAATACTTGCCCTTTCTCGACTGCCAGCGCATTGCGGTTGTAGGCTGCGTCGTGCTCCCCCATCCATATCATGAAGGGGAGATTGAGGAGGTTCACTTGGGAGGCTTCGCCGGGATGCCCTGCCATCATGGAGGCTGCCGCCCAACGGTCTGCCATGCGGGGAGCCATGCGCCAAACGCCATCACCGCCTGCAGAGTAGCCGAGGAGGTAGACTTTATCGGGATTGACCTCCATTTCCACTACGGCTGCCGCAATGAGCATGCGGAAAAAGTCATTCATCTCCGGACGGAACCACATGTTCCAGTCGTCAAAAGGCGCACGGGGCGCCACGTAAACGCCCTCGGCAGGGGTGTAGAGCATGATTTGGTTGCGCCACTGCTGGTTGTTCAGCTCCGTGGGGGCATTGCCGCCGCCATGCATGGAGATGTAAAGGCTGCGACCGTCTGCCGGTTTCTCGCCGTACACTTTATAAAGGATTGGCATGCGGAGGTCGCCCAGCACGAAGAGGCGGTTTTTCCACATGCCGCCATAGGCAGCATGCACGGAATCCTGATAGGCTTCGATTTGCTTGTCGACTTCCATACGGGCTTGGGCTGCAGAGAGTTTCTTTTGCGCATGGAGCGGGGCAATTGCCCAAAATCCGCAAAGAGCGCATAGTATGAGTGTCTTTTTTGTCATGGTTATCGTCTGTTTTAGATTCAGAGGGTAAAGGTAAGGTATTATTGGGAAAAATGGACGCTGCACATTCGTTTTATCAGATTTTATTCGTAAATTGCCAAACGAAACTAAAAGAATAGATTATGAGAACTGCATTACTTTCTTTGCTCTGTGGAATTATTTTCACCGGGGCATTTTCTTTGGGGGCACAAGCACAAGCAACGGAGAGGGAATTGATTACTCCCAATACGGCAAATTCAACAAAGAAGTCTCAAGTCAGTACAGATTCCATAACGTCTATTCCGACTTTCACTCTAAAAGGGCAGGTGACGGATGTTTATGGACAACCGATACCACATGCCTATGTATTTTATGATGATGAAAAGTCGGGCGGCATAGTTACAGACAGTTATGGTCATTTTTCTATTCAGGTTTATGCTTATCAACGCATTCTTTTCAAACATGGAAGTTATGTGCCTCAAACTATTGTTGCCCAACCCGGAGATTCGCCTGTTCAGATTAAAATGTATCCAGAAGCATACCACCTGAAAGATGCTGTAATCACAGCAGTCTCCCAAAATAAGAAAATTCAATATGGAGAAACAGAGTTAGGCGTTTGTGGCGAATTTGACAATACACCCGAATTTCCAGGCGGTGATTTGCCCGGATACATACAAAAACGTTTATGCTATCCCGAAAGTGCCCGTACTGCCGGCATTGAAGGCAGGGTTGTTGTCAGCTTCATTATTGACACAGAGGGGAATGTCACCCACCCCTGTGTCGTAAAATCTGTCTGCAACGCATTGGATGCCGAAGCGATTCGCGTCATTTCTTTGCTGCCCCGTTGGAAACCTGCCGTGCATCGGGGAAAGCGTGTGCCTTTCCGTTATACCATCGGGATAGATTTTAAACTTAAGACTGCCGGTCATACTCAAGCAGATACTTTGCCATCACCGGGTCGTTGAAGTCGGCGGCAAGAGGATGTCCCGTATCCAAACGGCGGATGGCTTCCCGTTCGTCATCTGTCAGTTCGAAATCGTCGAGGGCGAAATTGCTTCTTATGCGCTCCGGTTTGGTGGATTGAGGAATGACGATGATGCCTTCGTCCGTCAGGAATTTCAGGCAGATTTGGGCGATGTCTTTGCCGTGGCAGGCGGCAATGCCTTGCAGCGTTTCATTGCCGAAAAGATTGTTCATGCCTCTTGCCAGCGGGCTCCATGCCATGAGGCGGGTGCCGTATTCCTTCATTAACTCGCGCATTTTCAGTTGTTGAGAGAAAACGTGCGTCTCCAGTTGCACTACGGCAGGCTTTACTTCCATATTTTCAGCCAAATCCACGAAACGGGCATCGTAAAAATTGCTCACTCCGATAGCGCGCACCTTTCCTGCCTTGTAAGCCTTTTCCATGGCACGATAAGTTCCGTAGTAATCACCAAACGGCTGATGGATAAGCAGCAGGTCGATGTAGTCCGTATTCAGTTTGCGAAGCGACTCGTCGATGCTTTGTGCCGCTTTTTCTTCACCCGCGTTGCTTATCCAAACTTTGGTAGTCAGAAACAATTCCTGTCGTGGAATGCCGCTTTTGCTGATGGCTTCGCCCACGCCTTCCTCATTATAATAAGCCTGTGCCGTATCAATGGAGCGATACCCGGCTTTCAGAGCTTCCGATACATATTACTCACATTCCGCGGGAGCAATCTGCCAAACGCCGTAGCCTATTAGAGGCATTTCGACGCCGTTGTTTAAAGTGATAGTCTTGTTCATAGCTATTTTATTAATCATGAATCTTATGTAATCCGATGCCTTTCACCGTAGGCAAGTCCATATCATCGTAAATCGGACTTTTCCCCGTGTCCAGTCCGGCAATAGCTTGCATTTCTTGTTCGGTCAGTGTGAAATCAAAAATAGAAAAGTTCTCTATCATCCGTTCCTTGCGCACGGTTTTGGGAATGACCACCACATTGCGTTGGTTCAGCCAGCGGAGGACAACCTGACCGACTGTCCGTCCATGCTT